>NZ_CAWUDN010000032.1:0-70225 GCF_963920915.1 Nostoc sp. PCC 9305 | reverse complement strand
ACGACCCTTATTTATGAATTCACTATTTTGTTATTCTGTCAATGCGTAAGTCCTAGAATGGTAAGAATAAAGTTTTTCAATAAATTTTATATTTTTGTGAATTATCTTGCTGGCTATACTACCTCTAATGCTTATTCTTAGGACTTTTGCAGCTTACTTAGCTAGCTCCAGTTGTTACCTTGACTAATCAATGAGGTTAAGAGAAACTAACTAAATACTGATGTGTGTGCTTATAATACTAATAAGTTTTGTAAAGATTCTGAGATATATATGTTGAAACATGGAACATTAGTTAACAAATGGCGAGTTTGTATCTAAATATGTTCCTACGGCTATATTTTTAGCCTTCTGCTAAGGCAGTACAATTTAAGCGTACTTATCCTGGTTGACCAAAAGAATGGAGACATTAGAGTTCATAATCTATCCAGACGGTCGGGTACAAGAGAAAGTCACTGGCATTGTGGGTAATTCTTGCGCTGAAGTTACAGCAGCAATAGAGGCACAGCTGGGGCAAGTACTTAATCATGAGCCAACCTCAGAATATTTCGCCGCCAAGGTGCAGCAATCTAATGTGGCGAATACACACACCACTTACAGCGATTGGTAAGTTTTCACAGTAGTTTAGTGTTATTAATTCACAACCACCATGTCACACTTTAGCCAAATTAAGACTCAAATCCGTAACCTTGATTCTTTGAAAGATGCTTTGACTGAATTGGGCGTAGACTGGAAACCCGGCCCACGCGAAGTCCGTGGCTATCGCGGTCAAACTCATCCTGCGGAAGTTAGTATTGAGCAGGAAAATGGCTATGACATCGGTTTTAGATGGAATGGCAAAGAATATGAATTGGTGGCTGACTTGCAATATTGGCAGCAAAATTTGTCTGTAGATGGATTTTTGCGCCAAGTAACACAGCGCTATGCTTATCAAACAGTTGTGAAAGAAACCGCTCGTGTTGGTTTTCAAGTTTCTGAACAACAGAAAAATGAAGATGGTTCAATTCGCCTGGTACTACAGCGCTGGAGTGCTTAATGGCTGATTTTCTGCCGTCGCCGGAAGAACAAGAAGATAACCGTTCCGGTTTGGAACCAGAACTAGGGGGTTTTTTACGGGATGCCCCAGAACGTTCTGGTTTAGAACCGGAATTGGGTGGTATATTGCGCCAAAATGGTGTTTATGTTGACGAAATAACCTGTATTGGTTGCAAGCATTGCGCTCATGTTGCGCGTAACACCTTTTATATTGAACCAGATTATGGGCGATCGCGCGTGGTTCGGCAAGATGGGGACGCTGAGGAAATTATCCAAGAAGCAATTGACACTTGTCCAGTGGATTGCATTCATTGGGTTGATTACACTGAACTGAGAAAGTTAGAAGACGAGCGCAAATATCAGGTAATTCCTATAGTGGGTTATCCTGTAGAACAGGCAGTTGCTGCTAGCGAACGTCGGCGTAAAAAGCAAAAGTTAAAAACCAAAAAATCCCGTTATTAAGATAAAAACGTTAAATCAATATAATAAAGGACTGGTATATCCAGTCCTTTTGTTTTTCGTTATGTGGTTAATTTCCGCTGCACGGATAATTTTGAATTCCCTGAAAGGCTAACTCCCTTCATTTGAAATTTAGAGGATCGTGTTGTGAAAGTAATTTTTCTACTTTTGCCTCGTCTAACCTCGCAGTTAATCTTCTTGTTTCATGCAAGTCTCTAGTAGTTTTTGCCAAAGTAAAAGTTGAGCCAACAGAGAATGCCATACCCATACCCATAAAGCCTTTCACCCAGCCATTTACAGGTAAGTTTACAATACCAAAGGTGGTCATAGAAATAGAAATCACAAAAGCTGCCCAAGTTTGAATAACCCAAGCTGCACTGTCTTTTTGGGTACCAATTGTTTGCATATTTCTTACCTTTTATATGAGTTATTAATACCAATTCTTAATTATTAATTAAGAAGCGTAAAATTTAATCTGGGTTTCCAGACTTGTATCTATAGTTTAGTTTTGGAGAATTGGTGTTAACAGTAATTATATTTATTGGTAGGTTTACTGATATCAATAGTAAGACCAGTTTCATAACTGGACTTCAACAGGTAAGCTCAAGAGCAATTGTAATAAGTAGAAACTGGCACAAGATTTGTACCAGTTTTACAAGTGGCATTAAAAGGATGAGTTTAGTTATTCATCTGGAAAAGTCTGTACCTTGCCATCAGGACTGAGAACAACTCGAATTCTGACATTTTGTCCATTTTTATTAGCGGAAACAAAAGGTTTGCCAACTTCAGGCATCCCAGCGTTATCAACGAATTCTCTTGCTGCCTTATTAAGGGGAAAAATTCGTTCAATTGTGCCGTCAACACCAACTACCAAACTGTACTCTAATGTTTGTCCCAGTCCAGTAGGTGGTTGCCAACGCTTTGTTAAGTATTGTCTAGCTTCTGCTACTTGAGGTGTGTCAAATAATGTGCCAGTAGCTACTTCTCTGGATGTGGGGTTTTTACTTGCGTCCCCTAATTGATCGATAAATGGATTATTAGCAGCAGTTCTAGAGGAGGGAAGTTGTGAAGTAGGTTTCTCTCCAGTAGAAGATTGCTGTAAGGCACTGATTCTTTCGTCTAGCTGTTGTGAAGTTAGTGGGGAGGGTTGGGTTGGGGTATTGACACGATTCTTACTGGGTATGGTGTCAAGAGATGGAGGCAGGACTGGTGAGATATTAGTTGGTAAGCTACTTGCGTTAGAAGATAGTCTGGGTGGCAAATTTCGCAGTTGAGGGATAGCACCGGGTTGGGAACTTGACCCAGTTGGATTCTGTGCCAGATTTGGTAATATGGCAATTTCCTGGCCTGGGATTTTGCTGGATGGTGAAGGCATCGCTCGATTACTAGGAAGGGTTGCAGTCGTCCCTTGAGGTATTGTCAATGTATTTGGTGGCGGTGCAGAGAAACTACTAGAACTAGGGGCTGTTAGAGGTGCTTGGGGTAAAGTGGATGTGGAAAGTGGAGGGGTAGAACCTAGCAAATTATTTGATGGAGGGGTTAGCCCAGGTTCAGGGGTGGGAAAGTTTAGTGAGGATGAAGGTTCTAGAGCAGTCTTTACTGCTTCTGAATTTGATGTTTTGGCTGTCTGCTGTTGCTTTTCTCTAATATTGTTAGCATATTGCCAAGTAACTGGTAAAAAACCTACACCTAATACTAATACTGCGGCAATAGGCGCCCAAGCAGGAAACCTTAGAGTCGAACCTGTGCTGTTGAGAGTTGGAAGTGCCATGACATCAGTTGAGTATTCATCTAAAGCACTTGCCAAATCGAATAGTTGCAGCAAACTGAGTTGAATTACAGGGCCAGATGAATAGTTGGCCAGAGAACCAAGAAATAGGTTGTGAGTTAAATAGCTGCTTGGTTCTAAGTGGATATTTGCCCCTGGAATCTGGTTACTAAAAGCATTTAATGTTTTTGTTGAAGACTTTAATTCCGGATCGTCCAGTGCTGTGCTTGACTCTTGGGTACTTGAGAAACTGACCCAAAAGCTTTCTGGAGACTGTTGGAGAAATTGCTGTACATAGTTGGTGACAGCATCACATAAAGCTTCGAGTTGCTCGCGATCGCCCCGAATTGGAACTCTTTGTTCTTCTGGGAGTCGGGGATCGTCAAAACGTAGCTCAAAACTCAGATGTTTGAGGACAGTTTTCCCCATCCAACGAGACAGAGGTGAGCTTTGCGCGAATACTTCTAGCGTGCAAGTCGGTGGTGTGTAGCAACGAATAACTGAATTTGATAGAGGCATGACAGGAACTACGAAGAAGACTATATTGGGATTTTGCAAAAATTGAGCCAGTTGCTTGCCAAGAAAAGTTGGAACGGTGGATTCTTCCACTCAAAAATTTGTCAGGTTCCTTCTGTTATGCAAACTGGCATGCAAGCAGGAAGCATTGTTGATAGTGCATCGCTCAAGAGCTAATGACCACCAAAAAGGAATCCTTACCTAGCAAACTTTCATGAGCAAATTTTGGTTGAAGAATTTCAAATCTAAAATTTAAAATTTTGTTGAACGGTCTATAAGTGCTAGCCAGAGACGGCGATGCCCACCAGGAGCGCTGTAAAAAAGTAAATCTACAAGCAGTTTTAGGGCCAGGTTGGTTAGTAAATCCGTTGAGATTTGCTCGTCCTCTTCCATCCGCTCTTGGTAGGTGTTGCAAAAAGCATCAATATAGTCTCCAAGTAAAGCAGCCTGGTGAGGTTCCCGGTTATTTTCTGCCATTTGTTCTAACAGACCAACAGCGCGGCGAATCAATTCCTGGTGCTGTTTGGCTAGGTAGCAGACGATCAAAACAAGCGATCGCGCTTCTTCGACATCTAGCTTTTTTCGCCCTCCTTGACCTTTGCGTAGAGGATTTGATTGGCGCAATCGCCATAAAGCTACGCGGTCTGGCACTCTTGACTCTAAATTCAGATCGGTTGCCGCCGAAAGCATTGCCTCTGAACCAATCCCAGTTAAGGTTTCTAGCGCTAACAGCACCAAGTCTAATTGGGTTTTGATATTGTCCCATTGAACTGTGTTTGGGGCTGGAAGCTTGCTTAAATCCTCCCACTGGGAATTTGGAGTGGCTGAGTTGGCGGCCGAGTGCATAACTTTTAGCATAGGTGATCGAGCTGATAGGGGATGTTGCTGTTACCCATTTTGAAACCAGACTCTTAAGAATCAAGCTTGGTTTCCCATAGATAGCTATGAGCCAGAGGCTTCAGCTAGCTTTTTTATCTGGTAAACAGTAGGTATCTTTGTCTTACTCTAGATGAAAATTTATTTTCGACAAAGTAAAAAATTATCAATTCTAATTAAGGTTTACCCGACTTTCGCTGTTAGCTCCGTATCAGAGTATAAATAAACTATTGTTTTAAATGCTAACCGCTAGCGATCGCTAATTAATTATGTAGAATACCTCCTAATTTGTTTGCGGTTTTAAATTTTGAAATTTCTTGATATTTATTACTTGGTCTTAATGTATACATAATTACTCTACAAATATTTTACCTGTTTGCTAAAGGCACTTTTTCCTGCTGGACATTATCTCGACTTAGTTTTACTTGTATGCAGCCTGTTATTTCAGTATAGGCTGGGCAACATCAGGACGATTGACGCCTCCATGAATAAAACTGATGACAAACTTAAAAATTTGATAAAGTCAGTGTTTGAAGATGTTAAGCGATAGATTTATTCCAACTTAGTTGGTAGTATAACTCTAACCACAAACCACGCACATATCAAAACTCATTTATGAAGTTAATTGTCACTCACCGGGAGGGCAATCGCTAGAAGCCTGATGAGGCAATCAGTACAAGGTATACTATTAGAAAAAAATGGGCGCTTGTATTTGTTATTAGAAAAGAATCGCGCGATGCCTGCGGCGGGCTACGCCTACGCTTGCTATACAAAAGCTCTAGAATCCAGAAATGGCAAATGTTTTCGGAGAGTGACAGAAGAGGGGTATATTACTGTGTGATGCTGCTACTGTCAAAATAATAGTAGTTTTAAATACAAAGTATAAAGCCCCTGAACTGTCAGGAAATACAGATATTTATCAAATGATTCAGCTACGCAAACACAGCAAAATGTGAGCAAGCCTTTTTGATATATCCCAAAGACTTGACACAGCCACTAGATATTAAAAGCGATAAAATCCGAGTCCGCAGCCTCACCTTTTCCCTAGATGATAATCTCGATCGCGCAGGTCAAATCTTCTTAAAAAACCTTTTTCTCCTAATCCCTTCAGAACCCACACTAATAATTAGTAAAGGGGATGGATGACATTCGCTTGCTGCAAAGCACCCATCCCCGAATAGCTGCCCAGATTATGAACCTGGAATCTATAGTCCGGTATCTAATCATCCCAGTATCGGCCGAGATATGTCGATTGTCACTGGGATAGATACTGATTTAAAAGATATCTACCAAAAGATGCGTTGTTGATTAACCCCTTTTTCTCTCTCCCATCGCCAACAGCGCTGTCCCGTAAGCAGCTTCTGTATTTACTGACGCGATTACAGGAACCTGCAAATGACGTTCCCTAATCGCAGTCCAAGTATGATTCGCTGCGCCACCGCCAGCAGTATAAACACGGCTCAACTTGTCTGCGCCCATTTGCTGTAATAATTCATACCCTCGCGCTTCTATGCGGGCAATGCTTTCTAATAACCCATGCAAAAATTCCACTGGATTATCTGGGCGTGGTTCCAAGCGTGGGGGTAGATTGGGATCGTTAATGGGGAAGCGATCGCCTACCTTCAATAACGGATAATAATCTAACTCGCTGGCTTTTGACGCATCAATCTCCCGGCTAAGGCTGGCTAACTCAGCGTTGGTGAAAAATTGCTTTAGTACTGCACCCCCAGTATTAGAAGCGCCCCCAGTTAGCCACAAATCACCCAACCGATGGCTGTAAATCCCATATCTGGCATCTTCTACACGGGTAAGACTTAACAACTTTAGTACCAACGTGGAACCAAGGGAAGTTACGGCTTCACCAGGTAATTTTGCCCCACTGGCGAGAAAAGCCGCAATACTATCGGTTGTACCAGCACATACCAAACAATCACTGCGTAAACCGAATTTATCCGCAATTTCAGAACGCAATTCGGCAATCGGAGTCCCAGGAGTTAAAACTTTGGGTAGCTGAATCGATATTTGCAAATTTTCTAGCCATTCTGGGTATTTCAATTCTTCCACGTCATAACCCAGCTTTAAAGCATTATGGTAATCGCTAATCCCCAACTGTCCATGCAGCAGAAACGCCAGCCAATCTGCTTGATGCAGGAAATATCTAGCTTCACTAAAAGATGGTAATTGCCTCATCCACAAAAGTTTGGCCAGGCTGGAGGTGGCACTCAACACGGTATGATTGAGGGGTGCGATACTCCTCAAATGCTCTAGGACACACGATCCCCGCGCATCGTTATACAGCAATGGTGCATCTACAGGGTTGCCAGCAGCATCGACTAGCAAGACAGTGGAAGAAGTCCCATTGATTGCGATCGCTTTAATTTCTCGCCGTAATTGGTCAGGTATTTGTTCCACCAACGCAAACAAAGCCTCCTGCCAAATTTTGGGCATAACAGGCGCTGGTGAGTCGTGGAAGGGATATCGCACCTCTACCTGAATACAAGAGGCTTCCTCGTCAATCACCACAGCGCGTGCGCCAGACGTGCCGAAGTCGATACCCAGATATAAATTCATAATTTTTATAAATTTTTTTAATGGAGAATAAATAAGAACTACTGACCAATAACTGCTTTTGTTGCATCTTGTAACAAGATATTCCACAATTCTGGCAAAACAAGGAAAAGTAGTAAACGAACTGTTCAAAATCAATTCAGGTTAGGAGGTTTTCAGCCATGCCTATCTTAGATACTCTGTACATCGCTCAGATATCTTCCATCTCAGATACTCAAGTCTACATCGCTCTAGTTGTAGCCTTGATCCCAGGAGTTCTAGCTTGGCGATTAGCCACAGAACTTTACAAATAAGGCTCCGATGTGACACAGTTAAAAAGCTAATAATCCTGGCAGTACGGGGTGCAATTTCCAGACTTTATGGCTTTATGTCATAAGTACCTAGAAATCTTGCACTTACGTAAGCCAGGTTATTTTTTAACTAGTGCGACACTTGTAGCTATTTCAAAAAAATGAAGTAATATGACAGCTAAATCAAGCATTCAGGAGTACTGAGTGCTAATTCAGCTCTGAGTGCTGAGTTGGAAATTTCACTTAGCACTCATAACTCAGCACTCTTGATAGTGTTTCCCTTCACTAAGCGAGGTTATCTTTTAGCATCATGAACGCGATTCAACCTTCTAGACCACCGTTACAACCCATACAAAAACGCCAGGTCATTTCTCGACCAAAGCGGCATCTTCGTCAACGTTCTTACCAGGTGATGGCACTAGAAAGTACAGCCAAAATAGCGGTTAATCTCGTGATTACAGCCGTTGCAGCATCTGCTTTAACACAACTCTTGCCTTATCATTGGTTACAGCAAGAAAAATTGCGAGAAATGAGTACTGAAGTTAAGCTGATGGAAGGACATGTCAATGGTTTGCAGGCAGAATTTAGCCGTAACTTTGATCCCCAAGAAGCTAAAATTATTAGACAACGACAAGGATACCGATTCGATCCCAGCCAGCGTCAGATCGTGTTGATGAATCAAGATCGCCGAGAAGATGAGCAAACAGACTCGTCACCCTAAGACAAATGGCGAATTTGGGATTATTTAGGTTTATTGTGATTCAGACTACGTATAAGCTGGGTGTTAATTTATATTATTGCTAATAAGTAATGGTTAATAGCTAATTTTTGAATAGCTATGTAGTTATCATCTATTAGTCATTAGCGATACAGCGTCACTAAACTCTAGTTCAAAATTAATCAATTATTTTGAATTTTGAATCCCCCAGAAGAACTAATCTACCAATTAGGACGCTGATTGAGATAGTAACTCGTCTAGCCAATTTTCGAGTTGTAAACGCAAGCGACAACCAGTAATATCCTTATTGTTGTCGAGAGAAGGTAGTTGAGTAAGGGCGCGACGATAATCAGCGATCGCACAATTCCAGTCGCCCCAAAGATGGTAAGTTCTGCCGCGTTCAGCCCAGATATGACCTTCTAGTTGACCGAAAAGCAGTGCGAGTTCAAAATTCTCAATTGCCACTTCATATTGCCCCAAATCACGCCAGGTAATGCCTCGGTTAATCCATGCCCGGACATGGTGAGGTTTCAAATCAATTGCTCGATCGTAGTCGGCAAGTGCTACTGCTAATTCTCCACAAGCCGCGTAGTAATTTGCCCGATTATTATAAGCACTAGCCAAATATGGATTAAGTTTAAGTGCGGTGTTATAGTCGTAAAGCGCTTTTTGCCTTTGGCCACTTTGGAAATAAATTAGCCCCCGGTTGTTGTAATCAACGGCATTGTGGGGGTGGCGGCAAATTAGTTGGGTTAAAAGTGCGATCGCTTCGGTATAATCTCCTTGTTGAGCCAACCTCAAAGCACAAGAGCGCAAGTCGCTATCCCCAAAAATAGATGCGTTGCGATCGCTTTTCCTCCGCTCTTGAAGTTTGTTTGTAGTATTTATAACATACTTATATTGATTACTTTGCTGGTCATCGTCAGCTAAAAATGAGTGAATATTCATCTTTCCCTGCTTGAAATCCCTGCTTTTTTAAATAAAAATCTAGTTTTTTAACTCTGGTGGTTTTACCACTATGTCTATTTTCAAGGTACTTATGGTTACTTGAAAGCCATCTTAAGACTGAGATTTAAACTACTTACACCAGTAGAAATCTACCCCTTAAATAAACAATTGCTCCTCAAACCTATTCATAGATACTCGATCCCGAAGATGAATTCCCGAAATAACAGACGTTAATCTCAAAGACTAGTCAAGTAGTGAGAGCAGCAAATTGGTAGAATGCCAACAAGCCATTCGTTAAAGAGGGGATGAGGAAGCAAGGGGGCAGGGGAGCAGGGGAGCAGGGGGAGAATAACTCTTAACTCCTAACTCAGCACTGTTTTGCCCAATGCCCAATGCCCCATTCCCTAAATTCAATTTTTAAATTTTGAGAAATTTCCCGATGACAACTGCAATTTCCTATCCCAATGCTCCTGATTTAACAACCGATGATTACATTGCGATCGGCTTGGCAACCTGCTTCGTCAAAGAAGATGGAGAAGTCTATCAAATCGAAGTTATAGAACCGATTCCCTCTGCGGCTTTGGAAGCGCTGTTAAAGGGCATTCCTACCTCCTATAAGCTGGCTCATGCCACAACTTTGGGATCTGTGCTGGATGGCGATTCACCACTGCTACCAGAGGGCTTTCCAGAGTCGGCTCAGTTTGGAGAAGAATTTGTGCCACGGGCATTTGCAGCAGCTCGTACCTACAAGCGTCGTGAATCTGCAAAAGCCCTGATTCCCTTAGGTACAAGCTACAGTGAATTTAAGTATTCCATTGAGCGGAAGCGGGTGTTAAACGCCGCCAGAGTTGTCACCAAAGAAGACAATATTAAACAGCATTCTCACACTCATAAAGTGCTTTAAGTAATTATGCTAAAACTTTACGGTGGCGTTCGTAGTCGAGCGTCAATTGTTCACTGGTATTTAGAGGAATTAGGAATTCCCTACGAATTCGTCAAGCTTGATATGCAGGCGGGTGAACACCTCCAGCCTGAGTATTTAGCAATCAACCCATTTGGTAAAGTTCCAGCAATTGTTGATGAGGATTTTCAGGTTTGGGAATCTGGGGCAATTTTGTTGTATCTTGCCGATAAGTATAGTAAGACTCCACTTTCAGCAGAGGAAAATGCTCTATTTTCCCAATGGGTGTTGTTTGCCAATGCTACCCTTGGCCCAGGGATTTTTGTAGAAGCAAATCGGGAGCGGGAAATGCCCCGCTTGTTGACTCCCTTAAATGAAATTTTCAGTAAGCAACCTTTTTTACTTGGCAATGAGTTCACTGTTGCTGATGTAGCGGTGGGGTCTATTTTGAATTACATTCCCATGATACTGAAGCTAGACCTCAGCCCCTATCCAGCGGTGTTGAACTATATGAAGCAGTTATCTGAGCGTCCGGCATTTCAAAGAAGTATTGGCGGACGGACTTAAAATAATTCGTAATTCGTAATTCGTAATTCGTAATTGAATTTTTAACTACGAATTACGAATTTTTTAACGATAATTTGTAAATTGCAAAGCAACTGGGTAGTCTTCTTGTTTTAGCCGCTGCATGACAACTTGCAAGTCATCCTTAGATTTGGCAGAAACCCGCACAGCATCCCCTTGAATTGAGGCTTGTACCTTTTTGAATTCGTCGCGAATCAATTTGGAAATTTGTTTGGCGATTTCCTGACTGATGCCTTTTTTGAGTTTGATTTCTTGACGCACGCGATTACCACTGGCTGATTCAACCTTGCCAAAATCAAAGATTTTTTGGGAGAGGTTACGCTTGGCAGCTTTTTCTCGCAGAATGGTGTGTACAGAATCTAAGGTAAACTCGCTGTCCGTACTAACGTTAATGCTTTCTTCAACTAACTCGACTGTAGTTTCAGTGTCTTTGAGGTCGTAACGACCTTTGATGTCTCGTATAACTTGATCGACAGCGTTAACCAACTCTTGTCGGTCAAAGTCGCTCACAATGTCAAAAGAAAAAGTAGAAGCCATAAAATATTTTGGATTTTAGATTTTGGACTTCGACTTCGCTCAGTCGAACGATTTTGGATTGGGTATTGAGATATTGGGAAAACTCTTTCCCATTCCCCAGTCGCCATGCCCCAGCCCCAATTAACTAGTAGCTTGGATGATGCTCAAGAAAAAGAGAGTGGCACAGCCAAGGATGCCAATGGCAAACATGAGCGATCGCAAAAGGGGTATATTCAAAATATAAAAAATCGAGTATAGGAAACGGGCCACCACAAAGGCGATCGCAGCCACTTGGGCTGTAAAAGAATTTACACCAGTTACATAAGCCATCAATGCGGCTGCGGCAAATATCATAAAGGCTTCAAAGGTGTTCTGATGTGCCCAAGTAGCCCGTTGGGCATAAGGTGGCAATTTATCAAACAGGGCGCGAGGAGTAGAAAGCATTTCAGGCCCAATACGCGCACGGGCATAAGCTACTAGCAAAAATGGCACATAAATGAGACAGGCAGCAGCAGCGATCGAGTACAAGAAAATTATCATTACTTATTAGTCATTGGTTATTAGTCATCAGTCATCAGTCATTAGTCATTAGTCAAATACAAATGACAAAAGACAAATGACAAATGACTAATCAAAGTAGAAAAGCGTCACTACTTTTCTTTGTTCTTCTGCATCCTGACAAGTTTGTAACAGGGTGCGACTGTCGTGAAACGCAAAGCAGATTAGTTGTTGGCAACGGGAGACAATTTCCTTGTTGCACAAATAACTAGCTTCCGCCAGAGACAGATTATCATTACTGGGATTTTCGACTAGATGCATTACCTGTTCTAGTTGCTGGCGCGATTCTAAAGGCTGGCGTTCCAAGCTTTGGGGTAGAATCACTGTCAACAAATTTGCATCAGCCCGCGTTGCTCCCTTGATGGCCGCGGAATTTGTACCTGTAGCACCAGAAGTAATGATTCGATTACCCGATAAAACTAGGGCATAAGTCATCATTTCAATAAGATTCTGATGCGTTATCGGGACGTGACGAGAACCCAGCAAGGCAATTCTTTTAGAACCTGTTTGCTGGATTGTCGCCAATTCTTGGGCTAATGTATCGAGGTTAATAAGGTCTGTTGATTGGCTCAAAGATGGAGATAATCAGACTAAACGACCCAGATATTTTACCAAACAGCGTGTAGATGCGAAGAAAACTTAAGTTAGACATTGCGACTATTTTTCGATTCTTTGGTTCAGTAACTCCATTACTTGGTTACACCAAGCTAACCAATGTGTTTCGTAACTAATGCCATTTAGGAGAGTTAAATAGTGAAATTTGCCTGATTCTGGCAGTTCTTGCGGATTATGAAAGTAATGCTGTTCTAAGTTATGGTACGTAGACAATTTTTTTTGATGGGCTTTTTGGTGATTTTCTAGCTCTGCCAAGATAATTTCCTTAGGAACAATATTGCCAGCAAAAATTTTAACCAGTAAATCATCTTTTATTGGCGTGGGTTCACAAGGTTGAGCAATCCACTCTTTGAGGTGCTGTTCTCCCAAGTCTGTAACGCTGTAGAGCCTTTTATCTGGCCGTCCTGCTTGAAGAATCGACTCGGAACTGATCCAGCCTCGATCTTCTAGCTTCGCCAACTCCTGATAAATCTGCTGGTGACTTGCTGACCAGAAAAAGCCTACAGAGCCATCGAATCGTTTTGCTAAATCATACCCACTACATAGTGCGTCAACCAGAGCCGCTAATATTGCGTGCGCTAATTTGCTACCTTGTATTTTTATCGAGCTTGTACTTTGGTTGGCTTTGTGAAGATAAGAAAAAAGTGTATGGCTTGATGGCAGTTGTTCGTTTAGCTTTGGCTTGAGTGCATAAATCAACTTGGCCTCAAGAGTTTTCAAAATGAAAGGATCTACGCATTGTAGCCAAGCTAACTTGACATTTCCCAAATCAATGAGTTCTTTAAATCTATGATGTGATATCCAACGACGTGCAAGATCAGCAGTTCTGCCTATGTAGAGAATTTCCCCAGAACCAGAAATCGCAAAATAGATGGCTGGACAGTCAGGGAGATCAGTTTTTTTCTCCAATGGAAGCGAGGGTAGTTTCAGGGGATCAATTGCCGTTAAATCCATTTACTCCTAGTTCTAGTGACTTCTATAGCCATCACTAATAAGATTCCACTGAATTCTTACTTCACTAGCTTCAAATCATCCGGGATTCGATCCCGGATGATTTACTCCTTCTGTCTCCTGCCTCCTGCCTCCTTTAATACACTCATGAATCTAAGACAATGCCGCTGCGGGAGTTAAACCTAATTTGGATAACAAGCGGTCAATGTCAAAATGCTCGGACATCAACTGACGAATATACTGAACCTTAATCGGCTCGTGGACACGGACTTGCCCAAAAGTGCGGTCAACAATTCCGACAGTAGTGAGGGTATCTAAGTCAACAGACAAAATGGGGATTTCTAGTTCTTCAGCGCGACTGAGAATGAACGGTGGGGGTGGTAGTTGCCCAGTGAGAATTAAACATTGGGTAGAAGTTTCTAAAGCCGCTTGCTGAATTTCCACCCGATCGCCTCCTGTCACCACTGCCATATTCCGGCGTTTGCGGAAATATTTCACAGCTGAATTGACATTCATCGCTCCAATTGCCAGACTTTCTACCAACAAATCCATGCGATCGTTGCGACAGAGAACATCAGCCTTTAACTGTTTGACTAGTTCGCCAACACTCACACTGCGGAGCAAATCGCTGTTTGGCAGCATTGCTAGCACCGGAATACCCTGCTGTTCCAAAAATGGTAGTATGAGAGTCTCAACCGCTTCTAGTTGGGTGACAGGGATATCATTGATAACAACTCCAATCAAGCGATCGCCTAGACGCTGTTTTGCAGCCAATAGCGCCTCAACCGAAAGCAACGATTTATAGCGGGCTACTAACAGCACACCAGCATCCAATACTTCAGCCATTTGTAGCAAAGACAAGTCAAACAAATTGCCTTCAGACAAATCACCAGGCCCTTCCAGTAACACCAAATCTCCTTGAGACTTATGTAAATATTGCTGTATTAGGGACTGCTGATAATCGGTTTTGTCTTCCCCTCGCAAGCGCTTTTGCACATTTGGTTCATCCAAAGCCAGCATTGTAGGTGCAACGCGGTTTTCCGGCAAATTGAGGCTAAGAGCGATGAACTGGACATCTTCCTCAATTACGGTTCCACCAGACGAATTGAAAGACGTACCGAGTGGTTTACCGTAGGTAATATCCAGACCTTTTTGCTGTAGCTGATGAGACAAACCCAGAACAGTTGCAGATTTACCGCTGTAATTCTCGGTCGATCCAATCAGCAAATATTTAGGGGATTTTGGCACACATGCACTCCTAATTTCAAAAGTCAGAAGAACCCAGCTAGGTGTTTCCTAATTCTAGTTCCTTCTGGCAAAAGCCTCTCGCTCTCACAAATTAAGCTTTCCCAGAATTACCTTCTGAATCAGCAGGGGCAGAAGAAAGGTTTTCTTTCCTTGTGTCGGCTCTGCTAACCTGTACGCCTACTCTTGAAGATTTGTAATTACGGTTTGTGCTAATTTGAGTGGTTCTGAATTTTTCACTGCCATTTTGCGGAAAGGCAATCTCAAGAATGTGGGTTTGAATCATGCCGATTTGGCTGGCGCTGATTTGAGCGGAGCTTCTCTCAACAGGGGCAACCTCACTGATGCTAATTTGGCTGGTGTTAAAAATGCCAACATCAGTGGGGCTTGTTATGTACACCACTACCACTATGCCGGATGGTAGTGTTGTTCGCAGTCGCTAAATTTGTGAATGCAGATCGCAATTCAGATGCGATCGCAGCTACTTTTAATAATTTTAAAAAGTATTTAATTCTATCTAAAAAACTGATGATTAAAAGTCAAAATAGCCTAGTTGCAGAAGCAAGCTACGCCCATTGCGGATGAATTAGCAAAACAAAGAAAATACTGCGATCGTCTACGTTAAATTGGAAGCGATCGCAGGCAAAATCATTCAATAATTTCCTTACAAGCCCAACACCTGCATTGATTTTTCAAGAACTTCTTTGGGACGAAATGGTTTAGTTAGATATAAATCTGCACCAACCTCAATTCCTTTTTGTTTATCAAATTCCTGTCCCTTCGCTGTCAAAATTATAATGTAGATATCAGTCATTTGTAGGTCGTGTTTTACAATATGGCAGACTTGTAGACCATTCATTTTTGGCATCATCACATCAAGAAAAACCAGGTTTGGTTTTTCAGTTTTGATAGTTTCGAGAGCTTCTTCTCCATTTCTAGCAGTTAGAAGTTCAACACCCTCATCTTCTAATGCTTCTAAGGCTTGTTCCATCAAAATTAAGATATTGGGTTCATCATCAACAATTAGAATTTTCTGGTTCATAGGGATTGGGGATTGGGAATTAAGCATTTGTACTGAGCGTAGTCGAAGTAGCGCAGTAGAAGGGAGTCGAAGTATTGGGCATTGGGCATTAAAAAGAGGCGGAGGGGAAAATTCTGCTCCCTTGCTTTTTGCAAAGTTCCCAGTCCCCACTCCCTAGCAATTACTGTTCAGACAACATAATAAAAAATACATTTTCCAACTCCTTCTCAAAGCGTAGGGTTTTCACCAAATCGGCTTCTTGAGAGAATATAGAGTCGATGATGATCATGTCAGGTTTGGCTGACAGGGCTTTATAAATGCATTCTTGCGGATCGGAAGCTTCAATCACGCTGTATCCCTGAGTTTGCAGTACATCTGATAGGGTTTTTAAGGCTGATGCATTTTTATCTACAACCAATACCTTTTTACTAGAAGTGCCTTGGTAAAGCAGTGAGCCAATTTCGTTGAGGAGTTTTTCTGTATCAATGGGCTTGGTAAGATAGCGATCGATGCCAATGTGGTAGCCCCGTTCTTTGTTTTCAATAATTGACAAAATGATGATCGGAATATCTGCGGTCTGAGGATCGTTTTTGAGAACGGCTGCCACATCGAAGCCGTTGATTTGCGGCATCATCACGTCCAAAAGAATCAGATCGGGACGGGCTGTTTTGATTTGATGAATTGCATCCATGCCGTCTTTAGCTTCTCGAACATTGTAGCCTTCGTTTTCCAGTTGTTGACGGAGCAGTTCCCGAATGTTGGCGTCATCATCTACAACCAAAATGGTTTTACAATTTTGGTTCAGCACAGCGTTTTTGGTGATGACGTGTTCTTTGAGTTGTTTGACTAGCGTATCCAAATTCAGATTAGCAGTGGTTTGTCGATCGCTGGCGTAGGTGGGAATGATGAACGAGAATATGCTGCCGTTACCTGGTTGACTCTCAACCCAGATTCTACCGCCGTGATGATCGACGATTTGTTTACAGATGGGCAGTCCTAACCCTGTGCCTTTGGGTTTGTCGGTGAGAGTGTCGCCAACTTGGCGGAATTTCTCGAATACTTTCGGCTGATCTTCAGGTGCAATCCCAATGCCTGTGTCGATGACGCTAATGCAAACACCGTCGTTTCCTTCTTTGACACGGCAGGTGACACAACCAGATTCGGTAAACTTAACGGCATTGGAAATTAGGTTGATTAAAACTTGCAGCAGACGGTTGCGATCGCCTACTATTTGAGGCAGTCCAGGTTCAATCTCGCTGACCAACTGCAAGCCATTGCTTTCAAATAACCCGGCAGTAGAATTGGTTGCCCAATCCAGTAATTCACTGGGATCGATCGGCTGCATGTGCCATTCCACCTTACCCGCTTCCATTTTGGCGATGTCCAGGACATCGTTAATCAAAGACGTGAGCCGTTCTGCTTCCGACACAATAATGTTGAGATTATCAGCCACCCGCTTAATCGTTTTCTGAAGCTTGCGGTCTTCGGTAGAAATCATGGGGAACACATCGGTTTCCAGTTTTTCTTGAATGATGGATGCAAAACCGAGGACAGAAGTCAGTGGCGTCCGTAGCTCATGGGAAACTGTTGAGATAAAGTCGGTTTTCATCTGGTCGATTTCCTTTTCTGCCGTCACATCCCGAATCAGCAATGCCGAACCGAAGCAGGCAGCGGGTTCTGAATCTGTCGTTTTTTTGAAAATGGCGGTTGCCACTGCCTGACCAATGCGTTCCTTGGTCAGTGCAACTTCGGCAGAGAACACCTCACTGGGATGGGACTGAGTTCGTGCAACCAGGTCTGCTAAACCAGATATCGGCAGTTCTCGGTAGTGACCGTTGAGGGCGGTAGCTGTCAATTCATACATAGCTAGAAAGGCAGGATTGAAATGGGTGATTTGTCCTGCGGTGTCTGCCACTAACAAACCATCAGCTAAGTTATCTAAAATGGCATTTAATCCCTGCGCTTCTGCTAAGGTATTTTGCAAGGCAGCCGTCCGCTCGACAACTCTCGCTTCCAGTTCTTGATTCAGTTGCCGCAGAGCAATTTCTGCTTGTTTGCGGGCAGTAATGTCAGTATTGATTTCTAGCATGGCGCAGGGTTGACCGGATAAATCTCGTTGCAAAGTCCAGCGGCTCTGAACGGTGATCGGTCTGCCATCGCGCGTGATGTGTTCCAGTTCTCCTTCCCAAGTGCCCTCCCGTAGAAACTCTGATAGAATTTCTTCTAAAGGTTTTGGAAAGGTTGATTTTAGAAATGCGTGAATGCATTGGTCTTTCACTTCCTCACGCGTCCAACCGTAGAGCCTTTCGGCACCCTGATTCCAGTGAGAGATTGTGTCGCTCATGTCGCGGACGATGATGGCATCGCTGGAATGATTTAACATATCCAATAAACGTTGATTTTCAGCTTCTGCCAGTTTGCGATCGTGGATATCAGTACATGTACCAATCCATTCCCGAATACTGCCGTCTTCTTCCAGGACGGGGGCACCACAGACCCAAAAGTAGCGGTATGTGCCATCTTTACCATGCAGCCGATATTCGGTTTGGTAGATACCTCGATTTGCCACAGCAGCATTCCAAACTTCTGTAGAGTTGGCACGGTCATCGGGGTGAATTGGATCGATCCAGCCCCAACCTTCTACTTCAGCTTCGCTCTGCCCCGTATAGTCCATCCATGTAAGCATTTCACTACTTATTCCCAGCCCTTCCGGGGTAGCTCCCCAGACGATCTGTGAAGTAGCGGTTACTAACGAGCGATATCGTTCTTTAAGACGCTGATTTTCGGCTTCTGCCAGCTTGCGCTCATGAATATCGGTGCAAGTGCCAATCCACTCCCGGACGCTGCCATCTTCTTCTATAACGGGCGCACCCCAGACCCAAAAGTAGCGATAGTTGCCATCTTTGCCACGAATTCGGTATTCAATTTGATACATACTTAGGTTTGCCACGGCAGCACTCCAGACTTCTCCGGTGTAGGCGCGATCGTCAGGATGAACGGCATCAATCCAGCCCCCATTTTCCGCTTCAGCTATACTTTGACCTGTATAGGCTATCCAGCTTGCCAGTTCAAAGCAAATTCCATCTGGTGTGCTTACCCAGACAATTTGTGTATTAGCAGTTACTAGAGAACGGTATCGGGCTTCACTCTGTTTCAAGATTTGTTCAGTATGTTGCCCTTCCTGCTGAACGCGTCGAAGGTTGCTGATATCCTCCACACTAGACCAGATCAGTTGCTCCCCATCTTTATCAATCATCAGTCCAGATAACCTTACCGGAACCAGATGCCCGCCTTTGTGGATGTACTCCTTCTCATAAGGCCCATAGCGACCAGTTCGTTCCAAGTCTTCTAGGCAAGATTGCTCCGTAGCAGCATATTTTTCTGGGGTAATCTGCCAGTAGGTGAGATTCAGGGTTTCTGAAACAGTTCGCCCCAAAATGGCAGCATAGGCGGGATTGATGCTAATTAGCGTCCCATCTGTTCGACATAGTGCTAGCCCAACAGGACATTTTTCAAATAGCTGACTATTGTATTCATCAAGTTGGTTAAACATGGTTGAGGTTTCTTTAATGGCGTATTTGGGTAGGGTTAGAACAACAGAACCAAGACAACAAAGTGGCGTAAAGCCTTAATGAAATTGGGTGGCGTTGGAACATCTGGTAAATTTGATCGGGTGATGCACCTTCCACATTTGGACTATGCTTTGAAAGCCGCTGGATCAGTTGAGTATGGCGGATCAACAAATCCGTCGGTTTGAGCATTGGAGCTGTTGATGGAATGAAGCCGTCGGTATCGGAAGTATGGGATAATTCTGTGGTTCGAGTTGGCGAGGTAGAAGTGTAATTCTGTTCTTCAGTCGCTTCTGCAAATGCACAATTTAACGGAATCTGAATCCAGAATTCTGTCCCTTCACCTGGTTGAGAACGACATTTGAGCATTCCCCCATGTTTGTCTACAACAATCTGGTAGCTGATTGCCATGCCTAACCCAGTTCCCTTACCAATATCTTTCGTAGTGAAGAAGGGATCGTAAATGTGGCGAATTACTTCCTCCTTCATTCCTGTACCGTTGTCAGCAATGCGAATCACAACCCATTGTTGGTCAAGAACTTTGGTACGAATAGTGATTTGGGAATTGGGGATTGATGATTGGGAACTACTCCTGACTCCCGAATTTTCTATACCTTCTTCCAAAGCATCAATGGCATTTGCCAGGATATTCATAAATACCTGATTCAACTGTCCGGGGTAGCATTCAATCAGAGGAAGTGTTGCATAGTCTTTAACGATTTCAATTGCTGGACGATGAACATCTGCTTTCAGGCGATGGTGAAGAATCATTAAGGTTCCATCGATGCCATCGTGGATGTTAACGGCTTTCATTTCTGCTTCGTCATGGCGGGAGAAGTTTTTCAAGGATTGGACAATTTCAACAATGCGACTTGTGCCCAGTTTCATTGAATCTAGCAGTTTGGGGAGATCCTGTATAATAAATTCCAGGTCTATGTTGTCTAACTCTGATTCCAGTTCTGGAGGAGCAACAGGTAGGAATTTCTGATACTTTTCCAACAGATACAACAAGTCTTGAGCATATTCGGCAACATACTTTAAATTGCCGTAAATAAAGTTAACCGGATTGTTGATTTCGTGGGCAACTCCGGCAATAAGTTGCCCTAAACTGGACATTTTTTCGCTTTGGATTAACTTAGTTTGGGCCAATTGCAACTCATGGAGAGCTTGCTGAAGCTTCTGTGTTTGGGCTTTTGCCTGGAGGGCTGCTTGAGTGCTTTGCTCGTAAAGCACAGCTTTGTCAATAGCGATCGCTGTTTGAGAGGCAAAGATACTTACCAGTTTCAGGTGTTCAGCTTTGTATGAGTCAGTTTTAGTCGTTCCAATGGCGATCGCTCCCAGTACCCGCTCTTTGGCTCGTAACGGTACGCAAATCATTGCAGCAACGTTTTTTTGCCCTTCTAATCGAGGATCGGCTTGCACATCATTGACAAGTTCTGCTCGGTTGGATTGCACAATGTTGCCGATAATTCCCTTACCCGGTTCCGGCTGATTATGGTCAAAAAACACTCCAAATTCGGCAATGATTTCAAACGCAGTTGCATCTGGACTCAAAAGCAGAATCATCCCCGCAGATGATTCAATTAATTGACTCAATTCTTGCAGCACAAGTTGGCCGATCTGTCGCGTATCTAAACTTGTTGTCAGTTGAGTCGAGATATCGTCAAACAAATCAATTTCCTGATATCGCTCTAGCAATTCTTTGGCAAGTACTTTCTTTTCAGCTTCCTGCTTTGCCAGAAATGAGAGCAAATTTGCAAGTATAATTGCCTGTTCTTCCCCAACAACCCAACCGATGATTTCTCCTGAAACCTCGATTGGATAACGGTTTTCTACAGTTTGCTCCCCAATGCTAATCAGTTTCGTGCCGTCTACCTGTTCAACATCAATCGCGATGTTGAATTGGTAGACTAAGTTATGAATAAGAGATGGCAACTCTTTTTTGTTGAGCATCTTTCTGAGGCTAACTGCGGGCATGAAACACCTCATCTAGAGCAGGTTGCAAATTTCTAGCAATCAGTGTTGATTTGTTGGCGTAGTGTCTCAAACAGAAACTTACACTGTATTGCAACCTCCTGCCACCTTCATCGTAGCTATCTGTACCCCTTTGTATAAGCAAGCTACGCCTAGCATCTCCCGAAAAGAGAGGAATTGTCATAAAAATCTAGAGATATAATAATTTACTAATTAAGACTAGTTTTCCCAAAAACCTTAGCTATATAACAGCGAAGTCGAGCGTTAGCAAATACCTTTAAACTCTGTACCAGAGGTATTTTTCCGTCCTTGTAACTCGCTTACTGTTCGATCGCTTAGAATAACTATAAATTAAAAAAAAATAATTAGATAAAAGCATAGATATAAATCTATGTTAGATTTATATCTTTTGTTGCTACTCCTCATAAATTAGGAATTAGCTTTTTGAGTATATGGGTGAGCGTATTTCTGAGAGTATAATAATCGCCTTTAGTGTACCAAAAGAAGCTGCGATCGCAGCTTCTTTTGGTAATTTTAAAAAGTATTTAGGTAAGCGCTAGTTTTAGTTAGATCCGAGAATCGCGAAAACGAAGTCTGAGTAATCGCAGCCAGCGCAACCACATTTGTGCAGGTTGTTCAAAGAAGGTGAAAATATCGCCGAAACCTAAATTGGTTTTGTGATGATGCAACCAGTGTCTCTCAGGAGTGGTAATAAATAGAATTTGACATAAGATATTTACAAGCTTTGGAGTTTGCCAACCTAGTACACTTATGTGTCTCCACCATACATGAAACTGACCAAACAGTAATCCAGAGATAACGCCAATGGGAGAGAAAGACCACAAGACTACTGCTACAAGTACATAAGGTAAAGCTCCCAAGATACCATCTAAAAGAACCTGGGGATTAAAAGTCAAAATAGCATAGTGGCGGAAGTCCTTCTTCCAGGAGTGGTGCGTTTTTAAATGAAGGCTACCAAAAACGTGCTCGGGTACGTGATAAAAGAATGTAGATAGAAAATCGCCAACAAACAGTAATAACCAAGCAACAGCAATAGCCTCAAGCATTTGTACTCCTCAAGAATAGTTAAGAAAACTCCACAGAAAATATGCAAATGTCATGCTGTGGGCGTAGACACCTAGTTTTCCGCCACTAAAGCAGCATCTGTGCGTCTTATGTGTCTACGCTCTAGCTAATTTGGCTCAGAGTATATGTAATTGCTTTAGTTGCAGTTTCTATGAATCTCCAATCCTTAATGCAGTAATCAGCAACTCGTAAGAACCTCCAATTTGACTTTTAACTCTGGGTTAATGGTATCAATACATCTAAAACCCGATGGAAATACAGTATTTTGCCATAGTTACTACACAATCTTCTTACTAAGGCATACAGCGTAAGCAAAGGTTGAGTTAAACTTAGTACAAATTTAGGTTAAGGCTTTCTACAATATTGTTAATTCTAAATTAATTGCAATTAATCTTCAATTATGACTAGATTTAGAATGATAGAAATAGATATTCTGCCAATATTAATTGAGTTGTTGCGGTGAATAAAGTAGATTTATAATTTAATTGAAACGCTGTAAAATTTTGAGCGTCTAGAATTAACTAGATGCCAGATATATGTTCTGTAAATCGAGTAATAATATTACTCTCAACCTGCACTTTCAATGATGAATTAACATTGAAAAGACAGGGATAATTTTAGAATTTATCTTTATTTGCCAAGTGCGTTTGGATTCTCTTACTCTAGATCATTAGCTCACTCTTGTTGTAGACACTCACAACTTTATGTGTCATTCTTGTCCTGTAGTTGCTGTTGCGCATAGCTTGCTACGCGCAGCGAACGGGTAGGCATTAGACTACAGCCTAAACTAAAAGGGATAAAAATTAAATGATAGAGTACCAAATATTGATTCTTCCTTTATCATTTATAGACAAGTTAGTAAATTAGTAAAGCACACCTGTAATATTTATTTACAACGTGTCCTATTGAAAGGGTATCTCAGTATATCCAATATTTAGGTTACTTTCCATTTGGAAGGTAAAATCAGGATTTGAAGTTATGATTACACGATTTATCTATTTCAGTATGAACAAAAAATGGGCAGTCAAGCGAATCACTATAAACCTGGCATCAAATGAAGCCAAAAACCTTGAAAAATATTGTGAACAGACAGGCAGACCAGCAACAGATGTAATTAGAGAACTTATTCGAGCCTTGCCACTGACAAAATAAAAGTAGATTTGCGAACAATTTTACCTTGGTTTATTTTCAAGATATAAGCATTAGAATTTGGTTTAATTGGAGGTCTTAAAGTAAGAGGTAGTAATTTTTTATAATGATTGAGAGGAACATAAAAATTTAGTTTATGGCGTGCTGCGCTTATTTACGGTGGGCGCGCCGAAAAGAAGATGACACGATCGCTATTATTGAGTTGCATAATGAGGAGTGAGAGAATATTTTTTTGGTTCGGTGACTATCCTTATTCTGTCGTAATCTTCGTTAGAAAATAATCTCTAACCCATGTTGTTTAAAATTTTTGCAACAAACAACAGCATTGAAGTAGCAAATATACAGTCGTGAGGATCTAATTTATAGACATCTCCAGAAATTAGGTTTTCACCTAGACAGGATAAGGATTTGAGATTCTTTTTCGGAGATGTCTTATGATTACTGCTCTTGCAATTACTCACGTCAGAATCAAATTGGAAACCTTTGTCCAAATCTGCAACACCTTCTACTTCAGCTAGAACTCTTCTGGACTGGCGCTTTTCAGACTTGGCATCAACGTTCAGTAGGTCAAGGCAAAGCTTGAATGAGTTCTCGAATCACGTCTATTGCTAGTTTGCCTGCCTGTTCACAATACTTTTCAAGGTTTTGGGCTTCATCTGATGTCAAATTGATAGTGATTCGCTTAATCGCTCTTTTTTGACTGGAGGTTGTCAAACGGGGAAATTTAAGTGCAGCAGTTTTATTCATTGATTGATAAGCTAGATATACACAAACTTTCCTTATCAAGATTGCCAATTCTGAGCTGTCTTTACCAGTGAAAATCGAGATTTTGAGATTGAACTTAAGCTTTACGCCCCAAAAATATTACGGAGAATACGAAGTATTAAATAACTAATGCATACGGAATAGTTCTCCCGTTAGCAAGTGCAATAAAAAAACTTTCGGCTGAAGAAATGATGTTAGCAATGCCCTAGAGTCTAGATAGTCTGTTGAGCAAGCGGCGTTGAATTACCGAGATGAGTGGATGCCAAAGGTAGCTTTTATCACTAGACCTCTGGCAAAAGTGCTTTTTGCAAGAGAGGGGAAAAGGGTAAAGGTTAAAGGGGAAGGGGACAATACAGAACCTTTTTCGCTTCCCCTTTTCCCGACTTATGCAAGAAGTCTACTGAATATTTTGGTAATATACCTGTTTTAAATCCTCTGCAACATGAGATTACTCGTTTGTTATGGCTATTACCCCATATCTATAGCAACCTAGTAGATTATTCCTTTTAATAAAAAGTGATTAAACGAACAGTGAGTTAGTACATGACTTTACAGAATTGGAGACGTAAGCGTGGCGTTACACTTACTACCAAGGGTTTACAAAAAATTAAAGAAGCAAAGCATCAATCAGAAGCAAAAGAAAATTTTGGAAATCGGTATACTCTTGAAGAAATGAGTGTACGTTCTGGTTTATATTCCGCTACCATCTCGAAAGTATTGAATCGGGAAGGAGGAGTTGACAAACAGACTATTGAGAAGCTTTTTTCAGTTTTTAACTTAAAAATAGATAAAAATGACTATTCAAGCTCAAATACCCGTCTAGATTGGGGAGAAGCTATCTTTAATTCCGCTTTTTATGGGCGTGTAGAAGAACTTATTACACTAGAGCAATGGATTCTCAATGAGCACTGCCAATTGGTTGCACTATTGGGAATAGGAGGTATTGGCAAAACAGCACTGTCTGTAAAGTTTGCTCAAAAAATTCAGGACAACTTTGAGTATGCGATCTGGCGATCGCTACGAGAAGCACCGCCTGTTAAAATTATTCTAGGTAACTTAATCCAATTTCTATCTGACGAACAGGAAACAGAAAGTAACTTACCAGAAAGTTTTAGCGATCGCGTATCGCGACTACTCTATTATTTACAAAATTATCGCTGTTTAGTGATCCTTGATAATGCAGAATCAATTCTCCGCAGTGGTAGCCGCGCTGGACTTTATCGAGAAGGATATGAGGAATATGGTGAGCTTTTAAGACGGGTGGGAGAAGCAACTCACCAAAGCTGCTTAGTGTTGACTAGTCGTGAAAAACCTAGAGAAATAGCATTTTTGGAAGGACAAGCACTACCTGTTCGCTCATTGCCACTGAGTGGATTGAAGGTGGCGGAAGGGCAAGAAATTTTAAAACTCAAGGGACTATCAGCGGCAGAGGATGAATGGAAAGTAATGATTGAACGTTACGCAGGCAATCCATTAGCCTTAAAGATAGTTGCCACGACCATTCAAGATGTTTTTGATGGTAATATGACTGACTTTTTGCAACAAGACACGGCTGTTTTTGGAGACATTCGCGATATCTTAGAGCAGCAGTTTGAGCGCTTGTCAGATTTAGAAAAGGAAATAATGTATTGGCTAGCGATTAATCGAGAGTCGATCGCACTATCAGAATTGCGAGGTGATATTATATCACAAGTACCGCAAGCAAAATTACTAGAAGCTCTGGAATCTTTAGGAAGGCGATCGCTAATCGAGAAGGCTTCTTTACGAGAGGCTGCGCGTAGCTTGCTTCCTCGTAGGGGTACGCTAATGCCAACGCCTACGCTGATTGAAAAAAGTGAAGCACTATTCACACTTCAGCCTGTGGTCATGGAGTATATGACTAGTAGATTGATAGAACAGGTCTGTGAAGAGATTGTCACTCAGAATATTGATTTATTTAGGCGTCATACTTTAATAAAGGCGACTGGTAAAGACTATGTTAAAGATATTCAGATTCGCCTTATCCTTAAACCAGTTATAGATGGGTTACTTAACCACTTAAGAAGCAAAAAAAATATTGAAAGTCGGTTAACTCAAATTCTTGCAACACTGCGAGAAGAATCTCCGCTAGAACCAGGGTATACGGCTGGTAATATTCTCAATCTGCTTTGTTATTTAGAGACGGATCTAAGTGGCTATGATTTTTCTTATCTGACTGTTTGGCAAGCAGACCTACGCAACGTAAATTTTCACAATGTAAATTTTGCTCATGCCAATCTAAGTAAATGTGTTTTTGCTGAAACCATAGGGGGGATTCACTCAGTGGCATTCAGCCCTGATGGAAAACTTTTAGCGACAGGAGATACTAATAATGAGATTCGCCTGTATCAGGTTGTGGATGGAAAACAACTGCTTACCTGCAAGGGGCACAAGGGTTGGATTTGGCCAGTTACCTTTAGTCCTGATGGTCGTGTTCTCGCTAGTGGCAGTGATGACCAAACAGTCAAGCTATGGGATATTAGCAGTGGGCAATGCCTCGCAACCTTAGAGGGTCATAGCGGTGGAATATGGTCTGTTTCCTTCAGTTCGGATGGTAATATACTGGCAAGTGGTAGTGAAGACACAACGGTGAGGTTGTGGGATGTTAGCAGCGGTCAATGCATTAAGATTCTACAGGTATCCAGTCGGGTATGGGCAGTCGCATTTAGTCCTGATAGTACAATTCTTGCGAGTGGAAATGACGATCGCACGGTGAGACTGTGGGATATCAGCATCGGTAAATGTATCAAAATCTTACTGGGACACACCCATAGGGTGCAGTCTGTTGCCTTTAGCTTGCATGGTTCGCTAGCTAGTGGTTGTCATGACCAAACATTAAGGTTGTGGGATATCAGCAGTGGTCAATGTCTTCAAATTCTGCAAGGTCATACTGACTTAATAAATTCAGTTGCTTTTAGTTTAGATGGTCTTAAGTTGGCAAGTGGGAGTGATGACCAAACAGTTAAGCTGTGGGATGTGAGTACAGGTGGATGCATCAAAACTCTAAAAGGACATGGTAGCAAGGTGTGGTCAGTTGCCTTTAATCCTAATGGTACAACGCTGGCCAGTGGTAGTGATGACCAAACCGTTAAGCTGTGGGATGTGAGTACAGGTGGATGCCTCAAGACCTTCCAAGGTTACTGTAATGGGATATGGTCAGTTACCTTCAATCCTCAAGGCACCATGCTTGCTAGTGGTAGTGGCGACCAAACGGTGAGGTTATGGGATGCCAGCACTGGTCAATGCCTCAAGACGTTGCGGGGGCATAGTAATCGGGTTACATCAGTTTCTCTTAACCCAGACGGTAGCATGCTTGCTAGTGGTAGTGAGGATCTAACGGTGAAACTATGGGATATTAACACCAGTAAATGTCTCAAAACTTTGCACGGACATAGTAATAGAATATTATCAGTCGCCTTTAGTCCCAATGGCACGATGCTGGCCAGTGGTAGTGAAGACCAAACAATAAGACTGTGGGATGTTAGCACTGGGCAATGTTTGCGGATTCTGGAGGGACAAACTCATCGGGTATGGTCAGTCGCTTTCAGCCCAGACGGTCATACATTAGTTTGCGGTTGTCACGATCAAACAGTAAGGCTGTGGGATGTTAGCACTGGGCAATGTTTGCGGATTCTGCAAGGTCATACTGACTGGATCTGGTCAGTTTCCTTTAGTCCTGATGGTACGACATTGGTAAGCAGCAGCGGTGACCAAACAGTGAAACTATGGAATGTTAGCACCGGATTGTGCCTCAAAACTTTGTATGGGCATACCAATTGCGTATATTCCGCTGCCTTTAGTATGGATGGTTGCACATTAGCAAGTGGTAGCGGAGACCAAACTGTGAAGCTGTGGGATGTCAGCACAAACAATTGCGAGAAAACTTTATCAGCACACAGTAAGTTAACCTGGTCAGTTGCTTTTAATCCTAAAGGTAATACTTTAGCTAGTAGCAGTGAAGATGGGACGATTAAGCTTTGGGATATTTTGACAGGTGAATGCCTGAAAATTCTTTTTAGCTCTAGACCTTATGAAGCCATGAACGTTACTGCTATTACGGGTGTAACTTTAGCGACTATTGCCACTCTAAAAGCTTTGGGAGCGGTTGAGCATCAAGATTAGCAGTACTTTAGTACTACTACAGTGATTCCTCATTTGTTCTTCATTCAATATCTTGAGATGCTTTGAAATCCTACACTTGCCGTTGACACAATAGATGTTTCTGAAGCAAGTAGAAATTGCGAACCTGTAAACTTCACCTTCATCTACCCTGCCTTACTGTGCAGTATATCCTCCATCAATTATCATATTATGCCCCGTGATGAAGGAAGTCGCATCTGAGCACAACCAAACCACCGTTTTTGCAATCTCCTCAGGCTTGGCAATACGTCCTATTGGATGCGCTGCTGGAAGTTGAGCAATTAAATCTACGGGAAGACTAGCTAGCATATCAGTTTCCGTAGCACCCGGACTCACGACATTGACTCGGATACCAGATTTAGCATATTCGATTGCTGCTGTTCTAGTTAGGGTAATGACTGCGCCCTTTGTGGCAGAGTAAATGGCATAACCAGGTACACCAACGACAGCACCGACAGAAGCCACATTTACGATCGCTCCGCTGTTCTGTTTGAGCATCGCCCTGATTTCGTACTTCAGGCAGAGCCACGTTCCTTTAAAATTTACGTTAACCAGACGATCCCACTCTTCTTCTGACATATCATCGGTGATTAAGCCGGGATTGCCCCCAATCCCAGCATTATTGCAAGCGCAGTCTAAACGACCATAAGTTTTTACAGTTTTATTTACCAGTGCTTCCACTTCAGCAGCATTTGAAACGTCGGTCTTGACAAAAATAGCTTCACCTCCTGTCTCTTTTATCAGGTGTACAGTCTCCTCACTTTCGACGAGCCGACGACTAGCAACCACAACTTTTGCTCCAGCGCTGGCAAATGCGATCGCACTCGCCCGACCAATACCTGATGAGGCCCCTGTAACCAGCGCGACTTTCCCATCTAATTGACCTGTCATAGGTGTGTTCCTTCTCTTTTGATTGCTTTGTTTTGCACCAACTGATAGCTCGATACTGCACCTACACCAAAAGCTAAGACTCCTAACACCGCAGAAGGTTCAGGGACAGGCACTGGCTCAAGCGCTGAAAATGCTAATTTTCCGATTAGCTTATGAGTAGCAGTCGTTGGATGGACTTCATCCCAGAACAAAAACTTGTCTGGAATACACATAACTGGCTGTGTAATAACTTCAATAGGCACGACTGGTGAATCTCCGATGCATGAGTCAGTTGCATTCGTGAGATTGAATTCCTCCGGATCTGCAATAATCCGATTAAAAAGAGAATTAACATCAAGAGGAATAATGTTGATATTAGGGTTTAGTTCTTGACTCAAAAGTTTGAGCTTTGTGGCCAAGCTGGAATTATGTTTACTGGTAAAAGTGCTAAATAAGCTAGAAATTTGACTATTGCCACCTGTAACTGGAAACTTTCCTAAATCCGGCAGATTCAATACCATGATATCTCTAGCTCCAACAGCAGCAAGCGATTTTACCGCCGTTGATAAATTTGTAACACTCTGGGTAGGATTAGGAGTACCTTGGAAAAAGTAATCTAAATAATCATTAGTCCCTGCCCACAAGATGTAAAGGGAGTTTGGATCGGCAGACGGATTTGCTGTTGTAAAGCTGTTGATTTGTTGTTGTAATCCTGGTAAATTGTTAACTCCTATATTCTTCAATCCTGTAGTTGCGCCACCGAAGGCAAAGTTGGTATTTGGATTGAAAGTTAACCCGAGATCGGCAGCGAGATATTCCACCCAAACCGAACCATTAGAAAAACGTTCATTAAAGTAAAGTGGATTTGAGGGAACGATTCCGTTAGTTGCATTAAATACATTACCCGTATCGGAAAAGCTATCTCCAAAAACATAAATCTCGTCATAATCCTTTGCCGAGACTTTGAGTGGAAATATCAAAGATAACAGGTAAAAGCCCGCCACCAGAATTTCTTTTTGCACGATTAACTACTGAGTATGATTTAAATGTTGATAGATAACTTTAACAAGGAGCAAAGCTACAATCTAAGGAACTTTTCAGTGCTGATTCAGGTTCCCCCTGATGGGGAAAAAGACCTAGCGCTACGTTACCCCAACGCATCACACTTGCAGAGGCGACTCCTGCTGCACCAAAGCCATAAACGAGAACCAAATCATTTTCACGAATTTTACCCATCTGTGCAGCGTGATAAAGATTGGCCGCGGTAAGTACTGGCCCAATATTAGCGTACAGAGGATAGAGGTTAAGGGTGCGCTCTGAGTCAATACCAAGTACACGTACACAGAAGCTTGAAAACCAAGCTGTGGCTGTATTGAAAAGAAAAAAGTCAATCCGATCGAGAGTTAAATCGGCTGCCAAAATAGCACCTTCGCAACAGGTGCGTAAAAGCTGCGCCGATTCTTCACTGAGCGCATTTTTTGCGTCCTTGTTCAACTGCATACGAATTCGTGGATTGCCTTGCTTGTTTTCTGTAATATTTAAGGTTAATAAGTCACAGAAACAACTTGTATTAACAGTTTTTGTACTGAGTATTCCTTGGTTAGGTTTGACTGAAGCGATAACAAAGGCTCCAGCACCATCGCCAAGAAACCAAGAAACGGTATCGTCCTCATCGACAAAGCGAGAGTAAGTGCACGAAATTACTACCAGTACATTGCGGTACTCACCTGCTCGTACTAAAGCACAAGCAGTTTGCAATGCTACTGGGGTAACACCACAAGCTCCATCAAGATTCCATGCAGCACCTTGCAGTCCCAGTTTTCGGGCAAGGAAGGCAGCATTACCAAATCCGATTTGTTCGGGCCAAATCGAGGCTACAAGCATGAGATCGACTTCTTCAGGATTAAGTTTTGCCGCGTTGAGAGCATCACGAGCTGCACGCTCTTCCAGCATCAGCGATGATTCACCTGGAGCAAGTACCCGCTGTTCGACAGTACCACGAAAAGGATCTGACAGATATGGCAACATCTCCAAGTCAAACTCGTTGCTGGGGGTAGAGCCAGTAAGGGAAAACAGCCTTCCCAAGCTTTTTTGCTCGATTTGAGCAACTATATCTGGGTATTTCTCTTTGTAGTAATCCTTTGTACGCCTGACGCTGGGAAAGTTAACTGCGATCGCGCGAATACCTACTGGGTGATGCACCATGAAAATCTCCTCTTAGTAATTCGTAGCACCTTGTGAAATCAAATTGTCAATATGACTCTTAATTGGTGCAAGCCGGGTTGGGTCGATTACTACGTCAACAACATACGGACAGGTCGAGGCCATCGCTTTCTCCAAAGCTGCTTGGATTTCAGGTTCTGTTTCAACACGGATGCCGTCAGCTCCCATTCCACAAGCTATCTTGACAAAATCCGCCTGCGGAATCTCTACATCTACATCTTTGAACCCTAGCAAAGCCATTCCCTGGTCGCACATACTATAGCGCCCATCGTTTAGTACAATCCAAACGGCAGCAACTTGGTATCTTACAGCCGTGCTTACCTCATTGTTCATTAGCATGGCACCATCTCCAACTATGGCGACGGTCTTACCATTGCGTGCCAGCGCAGCACCCACGACGCCTGTGACGAAATGACCCATAGATGCAAACCTGGTACTGACTCGAAAACGACCTGGTTTGGCAAATCGCAGTAGGTTAATTGCCCAAGCTAGCGAGTTTCCTCCTTCAGCCATGACAACCGCATCGCTTTCTTCAACTATTTGCCGTTGAATTGCATCCATAAGTACTTCCGGTCGCACTGGGCCCTCTGCACGTGGATTAAGTATTACAGGCTTAGAACAAGGCAGCAACATTTCTGTTAACTGATTTGGGTGTTGTGGAAAGTACTTTAGCAGTGCCTTTACAAACATTCCCACATCGGACTGGATGGCAAACGTTTCGGCAGATGGATATGCACTTCCTGGAACCTCTGGGTCGATATCGACATGCACGAACCCTCGTTTTGGAATCATCGCGGAATTCCAGAACGAAGTCCACTCACTGAGGCGCGTTCCTAGCACCAACACTCGTAAAGGTCGTTGTTCTTGCATATACGTTAAAACTGACGTATGTCCGGCAAAACCTGTAACACCAACAAATTGAGGATGGTTTTCGGGAAAAATGCCCTTGCCTCTAGGTGAACACATCACCGCCGCTCCCGTTGCTTCTGCAAGCTGACGAATTTCTGCTGCTGCACCCCGCGCACCAAAGCCAACCCAAATGGCAAATGGCCCTTCTGAAAGCAACCGCGTACATTCTATAATCGTTTCCTCATTTACGCCTGCGAAAGCAAAAGAAAAAGCCACTCGTGGCAATGATGTCTTAACTAAACTAGTTTGGATGTTAGTGGAGATATTCAAGTGTGCTACAAAACCATCTGGTCGGGCTATACCAAGTGTCAACCGTCGATGAACTTTTGACAGTTCATCACTGCATTCGAGAGTCGTTGCATAATGAAACAGTGGTTCTGAGGTAAACAGTCCCCCATTAGGCATGGTGTAAGTGCTGGTTTCTTGAAATGCCCACCGTCCACGCTGTGGTGCTGAGGTTGAAGGCGACAAAAAAATTACTTTAGCACCCTCCCAACGTGCAGCAAATAACCCGGTTAATGCATTCGTAATTCCTGGGCCTATTGTGGTAAACACTACGACGGGTCGATCGCTAGCAAAATACGCCTCAATGGCTGCAAAAGCGGCTCCAGCTTCATGGCGAAAGTGCAACACCTGGATAGAACTTTGATGTAATGCAGCCCACACTGGCGCGATCGCACCTCCCGAAACACCAAAGGCATACTGTACTCCCATATCTTCCAGGATTTCTACCACTGCTTCTGCTACCGAAAAAGTTTCGGATGGCTTGCTATTAGATAGCTGTTTACTTGAGTTTAATTGTTTAGTGGTATTCGCTTGTGTATCCTGAAATTTCACATCCATACAAACTATACTTAGGAATAATTTCCTTTCTGGAATAACTATTATCCCACACCTAAAGTTAGTAATCTTGTAATATCAATGTAATATGAATTTGTTTGGATAACGCCCATACAACTTCGGTGAGTACTGCTCTCTAACGCAGGTATAACAGTAAAACTACCTTGGCGGTTAACTTGCCAATCTTTAAGCAACCTATAAGTTCCGTATTGCCCTGATAAAAAATGTTTAGAGACTTCACAGTGGATGTGGCGATGCTTGCGGCGGGCTGCGCCAACGCAGATGGGTTCACCCGTCTTTTTAGTTTGTGAAAACTGAACACTATTAATCAAGCTTTGGAGTATAAAAAGGTGATTGAATTAAATCAGTACAATGCTTTAACTTTCGATTGTTACGGAACCCTAATTGATTGGGAAAATGGCATCTTAAGGGTGCTAAAGCCACTTCTGCTGACACACAACACTAATTTAGATAACGATCAAATTCTTGATATTTTTGCTGAATTTGAAGCAGAACTGGAAAAAGGAGAATATATCAAATATCGAGAAGTTTTGAAAAGAGTAGTTCAGAAATTTGGTGAACGATTTGGCTTTAAGCCAACTGCTGACGAACTAAATTCACTTGCCGATTCGATTCAGCATTGGCTGCCTTTCTCCGATACAGTTGAGGCACTTAGAACTTTAAAGCAAAAGTTTAAGTTGGTAATTATCTCAAATGTAGATGACGATCTCTTTGCTTTCTCAGCAAAGCACTTGGAGGTGGAATTTGACGAGATAATCACAGCAGAACAGGCAAAAAGCTACAAACCTTCCTTCAACAACTTCAGACTGGCTATTGAGAGAATTGATTTGCCGCTAGAGCAGATATTACACGTTGCGGCTAGTGTATATCATGATATCGTGACAGCCAAATCTCTAGGATTATCAACAGTCTGGGTAAATCGCCGAGCAGAGCAAGGGGTTAGCGCGAGTTTACCAGCAGTCACTCAACCTGATTTAGAAGTGCCTGATTTGAAGACTCTCGCTGCTTTAAGTTCACAGTAATTTGCTGATTTGAATTTAACCACGAGAGGAACAAAAAGTAGATCGTATTTAGATAGAGAGATGCCAAAGAAAGAATTTGTTGTTAAAAAACTAAACAGGGATTGCAAGATAGATTGATTCTGCCTTACTCTAGAAAAAATACTACGTCAGTTTAATTTTCTTAAACTTTGGAAACCACAGCATATAACTGGCTTTCCTTTCCTGTGCGCCCTGCCGATAACCTTGTTCAATAAAACACTTTGATAGCCTAAAACGATGAAAGCATCTGCTAATTTTGACTTTGAAGACGAGAAATTTAATGCACCGCCTTCTCAAGTCCTTCCCTGGTGTCAGATGATTAATCCTCGGTATGGCACAGATGGGATACAATCTCACGGTTTGGCGATTAAGCTGGATAATGCCAATGCTGTCGGCTTTGTGCCAGATGATAATTGGCAGCAAGTTGAGCATGAATTTAGCTCTGGAGTAGAAACAGTCTTTATTACTGCTACTCCACGCTTGGTTATAGTGCGTCGGGGGCCATTGTCTGTTAAAGACCGGGAAAGTGGTCTCAAACTGGGTACACTCAAAGATAATTATGATGCTTTTTTAGCCGACAAACTTAAATTTAAAACCTTTACTCGCTATCTAATTTTTCTAGTGGGTGAGAATAAAAAGTTTTTACATGAATCACCACTACAACTAACTCTCAATGGTGCAGCCGGAGCGAGTTTTAGCAAAACCTATTGCGAATATCAACAAGGCAGAGTAGTTAGCGGATTCGTTGCTGAACTAGAAAAAGCTTATGCTATCTACCGCAAGCAACCTTTGACATCAAAAGGGCCTTTGTTCCACGCTCACGGGATTTTTTGTCCCATCATTGAGTGTGAAGAAAGAGGTATTGAACCAAATACAGTTTTGGTAGCTTCAACTGTGGATTATAAACATCCCACCGTAGGGACTTTAACGCAATATCTAATTGCTTCCGATGCTCTGGAGTCTGCAATGATTTGTAAGACTTTTGAAGAATACAAAGATTTTGGCAAGGAACCTATAAAATCAGAAACCCCTAAATTGGCAATGGCAGGAGTTTCCAACTCTTACGTTTATGCTGATGAAGATGATTTTGCTTATCCGCCGTATTAAGGCGAGTGAGGAGTTAGGAGTGAGGAGTGATGAGTTTTGAATTAATAACTCCTAACTTCTAACTTCTAACTTCTAACTTTATTCTTTGAGCAGCAAATAATATAATGAACCATTACCGCCTGTGACACCAGCGCGATCGCCCGCTAGTTTACCAGACCCCATAAAATAATCCACCCGGCCCGGCCCTTTGATGGCGCTTCCTGTATCCTGGTCAAGCACAAAGCGGCTGACAGTACGCCTCTCTAATTTGCCACCACTGGCAGGATAGGGAAATGAGTTGTAAATCAGGGCTAACGCTCCCGGTGGCATGAGAGACTTATCTGTAGCAATGGAACGTTCTGCTGTTACTGGCACATGAATACTACCAGTAGCACCTCTACCGCTTGTTTCTTGGAAGAAAATAAATCGTTCCCAACGGGGCAGATAATTGTTCAACTCTTGGGGCTTTTGTCGGAAATAACTAATCAGACGTGGCATTGTCAATCCATTTAGTGGAAGTTTGCCATCTTTGGCTAGTTCTTTGCCGATACTAGTCCAAGGGTAATCAGTTCCACCAGCATAGCCAATTGATGTTGTCTTGCCATTAGTTAATTTAATTTGGGCAGAACCTTGGATATGTACCATGTATGCGTCTAGGCGATCGCGAAACCAAAGCAGTTCTAAACCGCGTAACTTGCTCTTATTCCCTTGTAAACCATCCTTTCCTTCCAAATCAATTCGTTTTGGGTGGGGTTTCGGCCATTGGCTAAAATCAGGTGGTAGCCGATAGAGGGGATACTTATAGATTGCAGTTCTGACACGGCTAGCGGTGTAAACAGGTTCGTAGTAAGCAGTGAACTTAACAGTACCCTTGCCATCGTTGCCCACGGACTGGTAGAAGACAAACTCCCTGCGGACAGCGGCTTGTAATTGCGCTGGTGACTTAGAACTGACAACCAGTTGGCGGAAACGTAGCAAACTCCGGCGGACGCGATCGAGAGTGATTTCCTTGATAGGATAATTTTGATATGCTGCGATCGCGTCACCCTTTGTTAGGTAAAGCAGACTGTTATCAATGGAAGCCAACAGCGCTTTGCGATCGCCTGTTTTACCTCTTTGACCCCAAATTTGCTCATCCCAACCCAAGCAAGTCGGCCGGACTGTACAATCGCTTCCGATGGTGATTGGTTTTAGCGGCGGCGCGATCGCAGGAGCGATCGGTATTGGTATAGGTGGAAGATCGGGAGTAGTCGGTAGTGGCAACGGCAGTAAGTTAGGAACCTGAGCAACAGCCGACCAGAGAGGGTTTACGAGAGCAATTCCTAGACTCAAGGAAAGCAAAGCAAGGGTTTTTCTCATCATTTAGTTGAATCTTTCAACACTGGAACTAAAAATCGGTTCTACCCGGATTGCCACAATCCGAGAAGGGCGTACTACCATATATTCCCCTTGAATATTTTTGATCGGCACGCTAATAAAGTCATTAGAAGCAGATTTTGGCACAAGTTCGCCGCTATACCATTTCTGAAACTCTTGAATAGTAGGAAAACGTACTTCTTCTCGGTGGCCGCTTTCCAGTAGGATGTATACGGCATATTCATTTGCAGTTCTAGCCATAAAGTTGAATCATTTAAAAAACATTCAACCTATTGTTAACCACGTAACCCCCGAATGAAAAGGGTAAGCATACGGGAGGTTGGAAGCAAGGGAGAAGTTGCAGTAAGTTTTTCTCCTCTGCCCTTCGGTCACTGAGCGTAGCCATTCGCGCAGTGTCTCGTACAGAAGTGCTGCTCCTTTGCAACTCTGCCTCCCCTGCTTAATGCCCTATGCCCAATGACTCTTCACTCTAGACGCCTAATCCTTTAAGCAGTTCCTTAAAAAGTGTAATTTTACATTAGCTCTTGCATAACTCTCTAATCAACCTCTGATAAGTCATTGGCATTGTTAAAAAACAGTTATTCAGGAGGCGAAAATTATGAAACTTTACTATCGTGGTCTAAGCTACGAATACGACTCAAGCAAAGTTGACAGCAAAAAAACAGAACAGCCGTTTCAACCAGTTCCTCAAATTGGGCCAGCTTATAATTTGATGTACCGTGGCGTTAACTATCGTGTCGATCCAAATTCCAAATCGGCGGAAGCTCCTCTAGTACCAATAACCTATAAATTGAGCTTTCGGGGAATCACCTATTTTGTAAATAAAACTCAATTCGGAAAAGTTACCGTAGTCTCTCAACCAACAACTACTTCAAAAGCTGAGGTACTGGCGATTTCTGAGGAATTATTAAAGCTTCAACAATAATATGCCTGTAAGTCGATCTGGAGTCTAGTTAGTCATAAACTTGTAATACAATCCTCAAAAAATCTTGCTTGAAATTTTAGCACTACCTACTTTCTGTCTGAACAAACCTTACCAAAGCTGGTAGTTGTGTCAAGATTAATTTGAGGAATTAAGGCTTGTGACACAATGTTAGGACAATTATTAGACGGACGTTACCAAGTCCTCCAGATATTAGGTGGAGGTGGATTCGGTCAAACCTACATAGCCCAAGATACGCATCGGCCAGGTTTCCCAAAATGCGTTGTCAAACACCTTAAGCCCGTCACTCGTAGCCCTGAATTTCTCAAAACTGCCAGACGGCTATTTACCAGTGAGGCAGAAACACTAGAACAACTGGGCTACTATGACCAGATTCCTCGGCTTTTAGCCTATTTTGAAGAAAACCAAGAGTTCTTCTTGGTGCAAGAATTCATTGAAGGACATACCCTGAAAGTGGAACTATTCCCCAATCAACGTTGGACAGAAGATCGAGTTATTCAACTACTCCAACAGGTTCTGGGTATTCTACAATTTATTCACAGCCACAACGTTATTCATCGAGATATCAAACCGGACAATATAATTAGGCGGCAACAAGACGGTAAGTTAGTACTGATTGACTTTGGCGCTGTTAAACAAGTCCAAACTCAACTGCTCACAATTGCAGGGCACACGGGGGCTACTATTATCATTGGTACTCCCGGATATATGTCTACAGAGCAGGGACAAGGTAAGCCCCGCCCCAACAGTGATATTTATTCCTTGGGCATTATTGGTATACAATCCCTGACAGGGTTACATCCGATAAACTTTGAAGAAGACCCAGATACAGGAGAAATTTCTTGGCAGCATCAAGCTAACGTCAGTTCTGAGTTGGCATCTGTGCTATCTAAGATGGTGCTACATCACTTTAAACAGCGCTATCAGTCTGCGGCTGAAGTTTTACAGGTGCTTAAGCATCTCAATACTAGAGGAGAAGCGCGATCGCTTCAACTACCATCTTTGACACCCAAAGAGCAAGAATATTATCGTAAAGATTACCAGGTAGAAGCGCAATCATTTCAAGTACCAGATTTTACACAACCGCCTCAAGCTTCGCTTTCTCAACAAAACTCAATTGGGTATCCGACTGCTTCTATTCTGTCTGGGGAAAGTTACAACCGCTTAGAAAAAATTCTTTTAGAATTTGTCGGCCCCATCGCCTCAAGATTACTACGACAAGTTGCGGCATCAGCGTCCAATTTGGAAGAATTAATTAGTCAATTAGCCCTTCATCTTCGAGAAAATCAACAAATTGATTTTAAGAAGAAAACGATCTTTTTACTAGAGAAACCTACTCTCTTACAAGAACTTACTATAAAATCCGACCAATCTAGTATTAACTCAAATAATTTACCAAACCAAGAATCTCAAGTCATCAGTGAAAAATTTCTGGAAGAGTGCGAACGTGAGTTGGCTGATTTAATTGGCCCGATAGCTAAGTTTCTAGTGCAAAAAGCTATGAAATCTGCTGGACAAATCTCTCGTGCAGAATTTGTGAAAATTTTAGCATCACAAATCCCTGAACCTCAAAAAGCTTTGCAATTTGAGCAACGCTTACTTTCTTGATTTTCTCGAAATTGCATTTTTCTCTCTGTGAATTACGGATTATTAGCTTTAATTATTCAACATGTCCAAAGCTATTTTCAAGCTAGCTTTCATCCGATTAAATGCTTCTGCTAACCCGCCAATTTCATCATGAGAACTTTCTTCAAAATCAGCGCTCATATCACCAATACTAACTTTTTGAGCTATTTTCTCCATTCTTCTGATGCGCTGAATCACATATTTTGTAATTAAGAAGTTAATTAAGAAAACTACGATCGCAAAGATCGCAATTAAAAGTCCCATTATCAATATCCAAGTCTGCTTGGCATTGGCAAAAATATCTTGAGAAGGAACAGAGATTATTTGAGCAGAAACAATCTGATTTAGTTGCCAGCCAAAACCATTTTCCGAGCCATAATTTAGCAACTGACTTTTAGGAGCCCGATCTGGTGTAGAATGGCATCGCAAACATTTGGCTTGTGTAATCTTTAGTGGTTGTGCAATGTAAAATACTTCGCCTTCTGACAATTTACGAAAGCCTGTGATTTCTAGAGTATTAGGTTCGTTGCGAAAACGCTCGACAAGTTGAGTTTCAAAATTATCAGCTTTATCCGCTAAATTGGTTGGATTAAGTGTTGCATCCTTATGAAAAAAGTTTTTAAATTCAGGCTTTTTACGAAAATTTTCAAAAACCTCTTTAGAGGAAAAAGTTGGTATTACTTCAGGTGTGAATGTTGGGTTAGTATCTAATCTAGGTTCTAATAGAGGAGCAATACGATTTTGTGTATAATCTCTAACTGCATTCACCATTTGGATGAGAATCTCCGCTTGAGAACTTACTTCATTTTGTGCTCTCCCTTGAAGTACACTGGATAAGGCAACACCACTTCCCAAAATACTGATGATGAAAACTAATATTAAAAGCAAGTTAAATTTAACACCTATTTTTAAGTTTTTTAACGTAATGTTGTTTAACATAACCTAAGCAACGAAGGTAGCCTGTGAGTTTGTCTAATATTTATTTATACCTGTTAGAAAGCATCTCAACAATATTTAAATAAATATTAATTTTTTGCTGCAATATAACCCCTTTAGGTAGCAGTTAAATTTATCTAAATTAGTCCTGAAAGCCAAATATATTTCCTTAACCATAATTAGTGATGTTTGTGCGATTTCCCCGTCGTTTATTTCTGTTTCATTTACTAGGTTTTACATTTGCTGCCTGCAAACCACAAAATGGAGATGGGGTTGAGGGCACGTTAACTATTGGTGTAATCAACTATGGTGGAGGCGAACAGATAATTAATCAATACGCTAAATTTAATAGTTACTTAGGTGAAAAAACAAACTCATATATTCAGCTAGAGCCTGTTTTTAATGAAAATAGAGCGGTTGAGCGCCTTAATGCTCGTGCTTGGTCATTAGTATTTGCTCCACCGGGTTTAGCGGCTATTGCGATCGCACGTCACCAATATGTTCCCCTATTTCCTTTAATAGGTATTAGTAATTTACGTTCAATCTTCGTTGTTCGTAAAGATAATCCGATCGCTGACTTGAAACAATTGCAAGGCAAAACAGTGGCTTTAGGACAGTTGGGTTCAGCAACAGGATATTATTTTCCTCTTTACAATCTTTATGGTACAACGCTGGCTGAGATACTGTTTGCACCCACACCCAAAGCAGCACTGGAATTGGTCGCTCAAGGAAAAGCGATCGCCTGTGCAGTCTCAGAAGCGGAATTAAGTCTCTACAGTTCACAGTTGGCGCCAACCGAATTTCGCATACTATTTAAAGACCCTCACTATGTACCATTAGGTGTGGTTTTGATTGGGCCAAATGTAGAACGTAACCGTCAAGAATTTATCCGCAAAGTGATGAGTGATTCGCCTTCAGGTTTAGCTCAAGAAGTAGGATATGTACCCAATGGACAAGTACCAGATTACAAATACATGATTTCCGTGGTCGATCGGGTAAGTTCAATTAGTTCCAAGCTGCAAAATAAACCTGTTCGTTTATTCTAATTAAAGCAATAACAATACTTTCAGGCTTTGCTTTCTTTAAAAAAAAGCCCTCCTGTTAAAAAGTGGTACTCAGCTTTTCTACACGGTTATTCTTCAACTTTTTGCTTTCCTTAAAAAAAGCCCTGCTGTTAAAAAGAGCATTGTTATTGCTAAATTTTGTAAAGTATAAACTGAGAAGAAAAAACAGCCAGCAAGTCTGACTGGAAAATAAGGTCAAAAAAACAATTTGAATCGTGCTAGCTGGTTTTTAATCGTCTCTGTCAGGATTTTGTCCAGTTCTGTAGTGTCTTGAAATTGTAAAATTTGCTGTGTCGGTAAGTCGAAGGGAAATTCACCTTCAAAATCTGGGCGTTGCATTTGCGCTAGTAGAATCTGTTCAGATCGCTTACTTTGGATGGCATAGCCAATCTCAATACAGACATTGGGACTGGGAATCAATTGGGAGGCTTCTTTCCCATCAATACTAGCAATGGCCGTGGTGTCAGCTATAAATAACAAACTCTTACGGATTTTCCGCATGATTGTACGGTTAATTCGGAAAGTAGCACCGCTAGGACGAGAAGATTCTATTAATGTTAGGGGAAGACGCGATCGCAAGTTTAAATTGTCTAAACTTTTTCGCAGTTCTTCCTTGAGAATATTCGTCGCTGCGCCATACTCAGTTTGATAGGATAAAAAAATCGTTGGTTCTAACTGAGCCAACACCGCCTGCTTGGTGAAATAAATTTCATGACTAATTAAGTCAATGTTAGAGACGCAATAGCCACCACTACCTTCAATATAAAATTCAATATTTTCCCCTTCCAAATAGCGCCCAAACCAAGTTGATTTCTTAACTTCGTCACTGTCTTCCAAAAAGTCTGCTCGCAATGCTGATTTCAGCAGACTTTTTTTGCTTAAGCGAATGTCTGGCGGACGTTTTTCCAGTTCTGGAATCGGCTCATAATCCTGTAGATACCACGCTCTGAGCGCAATTATTGACATAAGGCGCTATTTTAAATGTTTCTCACTATTCAACTTCGTATAATCTTACACCCAGAGGAGTCCCTATTTCAGACTTCTCTTTAAACACAACAACACCCAAGCCTCTACTCCCTGAACTATCTCCTCTCTTTGTCGATCGTAGTTAGGGATGTACTAACTTCCATTGCTTTTGTAAACAAGTAATGAAAATCAGTTACAGTGCCCCCTAATCTTCTAGATTTGAGGAAACAGCAGTTTTCGCGTTGGGTGTTGCTGTATTTTGACGAGACAGATGTAAGTTAAACAGCGTCTTATACCTCTTACTAACATTTCAAATGCAGCTGTTATATCTGCCACGGGAAGCTTGTTTATTAGCTTCAACTATTAAATTATCACTTGTAGCTGGGAGGAATTTATTTTGCAACTAAACTTTACTTTAAAATGATTTTTAATCAAATTCAATATATTGCACACCCTGGATCGCTGATAGCTATTTATTTAGCTTATATGTTAAGAAAATTATCATCTATCTTGTGGATGAATTTAAAAATTGCTCAGTTAATTTTTAAGTTTTGAAACTAACAATTGAGCATTGGTCAACTACCAATAGTGATTCTTCGCCTGCTTCCTCATCTCCCACTTTCTATTGCTAGTTAACTATTTTGGCTGGAGGCTTGACGGGAATTTCAATCCAGAACTCTGTACCTTTGCCAGGTTCTGAAATGCACTCCATTATTCCCCCATGTTTTTCGACAATAATCTGATAGCTGATTGCTAGTCCCAATCCTGTACCTTTGCCCACAGGCTTGGTAGTGTAAAACGGGTCAAAAATTCGCTTTTTCACGTCTTCATTCATTCCGGGCCCATTGTCAGTAATCCGAATTAAAAGGCGAGAGTTGTCCGCTGAGACTTTAGTGGAAATCTGGATAGTTGGAATTGAGCATGAGTTATTCTCCTTATCACCCCGATCCCGCCACTCCCGACGCCCTACTTCCAGAGCATCTATGGCATTACTGAAAATATTCATGAATACTTGATTCATTTGACCGGCATAGCATTCCACCCGTGGGATGTTGCCATAATCTTTAATTATCTCAATGCGTGGAAATTCAGCATTTCCTTTCAGCCGATGTTGCAAAATTAATAAGGTGTTGTCAATGCCTTCATGCAGGTCAACGCGCTTGTTTTCAGACTCATCCAAGCGAGAAAAATTGCGTAACGACAACACTATTGAGCGAATGCGTTCGGTTCCTACTTGCATTGAGGTCATGATTTTTGGCAAGTCTTCTACCAAAAATTCAAAATCGATCGCTTCGATCGCGGCTTTAATTTCATTATGGGGATGGGGATAGTGTAGCTGGTAGAGACGTAAAATTTCTAGCAGTTGTTCAGTGTAATCACTGGCATGGCACAGATTACCGTAAATAAAGTTAACGGGGTTGTTGATTTCGTGGGCGACACCTGCCACCAACTGTCCTAAGCCGGACATTTTTTCGGTCTGAATCAACCTTGTCTGTGTTTCTTGGAGTTCATGTAGGGTCTGCTCTAACTGAATAGCTTGATTTCTGGCTTCAGTTTCGGCTTCAGAGGTTTGTTCGTAGAGTTGTGCTTGTTGAATAGCGATCGCAGCCTGATCTGCCAGCTGCTGCAATAAATTAATTTCTGTATCCTGCCAATTTCTAGGAGCCTCACACTCATGGGCAATTAGTAAACCCCATAGTTCCATACCCATATTAATTGGAACTATTAAGTTTGCTTCCACTTGCAGACTTTGCAAAAATTCTCGATGACAATCACTTAAAGAAGCCGTTGAAACGTTGTTAATTGCCCGTACCCTACCCTGACAATATAGACGAGTATAATCATCAGGAAAGCATTCTGGTGGTGCATTCACTCCCAAAACTGACTGCCAACTGCCATTAATCTCTTCCACAATCACCGATTGAGTCTTCAGGTAGAAAATCAACACTCGGTCTGAATTTAGCAGGGGACGGACTTCCCGAACGATGGATTGCAGGGTTGCTTGCAAGTCCAATGTGCGGCGAATATGCTCTGTGACTTGCTTGATGACTTTGGTAAACATTAATGATTTTTCGAGTTCAGCGGTTTGCTCTTGCACCCGCAGTTCTAGGTTGGCATTCAGAGATTGCACCTGTTTATACATTTGCTGCTGCTGAATTGCCATTGAGAAATGATCGTATAAGGCTTGTGCCAAAAAGATGTCTTCCAACTTCCACTCAGGTGCTTGCCCTTTTTTCTGCTCTCGCCAAACCTCAAAGGAAAGCCGGGGTAAAAGTTGTCGCCGATTTTGTTCGCATCGTCCCGCCCACAAGATTTCTGTTTCAAATTCAGAGCGAAAAATACTTAACACCCCGATAAATTTTTCGCGGTAATGTAGGGGAATCACCATGAGTCCGCGAATTTGAGTAGAACGGAATGCTAAAGCCAAAACTCGCAAACGTGGTTCTTTATAGAGGTCAGTAGTTGCCCAAATATTACCTTGTTGAAACTCAGCCATCCAGTTTTGCCAGATGGGATGCTGTTCGATAATAGTGTTATCTAACTCGTAGGGGAGTGTCGGTTGGTCGCCCCAAGTGTATAGTTCTCGATTCTCTACAATGTAAAGCCTGCCACCGACTCCACAGAAGGCAGTAATAACTTCTTCTAGGGCTCCTTGTAATTGGATTGTCGGCAGTTTATGCAATAGTGTGGTGACTCGATTAATAGTAGCTTCTCGCTTTTGCTTGGCGCGGGCTTCAGTGAGTAGATTACTTTGAGCGATCGCGATCGCTACCTGGTCAGCAACTTGCTGCAATACTTTTAGTTGCCGCTTCAAAATCTTTTGCGGTTCACTGTGGTGAGCTACCAACAATCCCCACAATTTAGGCTTTGCTGATTGTTCTTGTGGGTCGCAATCTAAAATGGGTACTACCAACGAAGACTGCACGCCCATTGCTTTTAGGTATTGAATATGGCACTGGTCTACCTGCCGATAGTAGATATTAGTTTCTAGACGTTTGCCAGTTTCTTTTGACTGTAGAGGCGATAGCCCGATCTTCCCATTTGCCACATCGACAATCGAACGTTGCCCCACTAACAAAAACATTTCTTTGACGGCTTCTGGAATATCATCAGATGGGAAGCGTTGACCTAATAAGGATGGCAGACGTTGCTCGTGAATAGATTCTGCAATGACTTCACCACTACCATCAGCATCAAAGCGATACATTTTCACCCGATCTGCACCCAAAAATAAACGCACTTCGCTAACAGTTGTCGTTAATATATCTTGAAGGTCAAGCGATCGCCTGATCTGTTTTGTCATCCGGTGCAGTAAATTTCCTTGGTCAAAGCTTTGCTGCAACTCGTTTGGTTTATCCCTACGTGTCATTGCTTATATACACCATGACTGAAGTATAATTTTTTATATATTTGTCCCTGATCGAAATTTTCAACTTAAAATACTTTGACGATCATCCTATTTCAATAAATTCTTGCTACTAATGCGTTTCTCAGGGCATACATGTATTACAAATGTTTTTGGAAATGGATTAGAGGATGTTTGAAAAGTAACAGATATTTTGCTTGTTCCCTGTAGCCCTTGTAAAGTGGATTTAGGGAGATATAAAAACGCTGTATCATTCAATACTTTTCAACTATCATTTCAAGTCTAAAGTTAATAAATTTTTTATCATTGACATTTACTAATTTTATATTCTCAATCATTAAACTATTCCAGTAATTTTACTTAATTTAGAACTGGAATAATTTCTTGAAATTAAAAATATTTTTTTAACATTTTTGCCCATTAATTCAATTAATTAAAATTTCTTCAAAGCAATAACTCAATTATTAGTAATTTTTTAAAATATTTTTGGCTGGGGAATTTGACTATTCCCCGTTTAATTGCTGACTTTATGTTGAATGTAACTATTTTGATTAAATTATTCGTAAATTACCGTTAAAGATAGTAAATTACGAATTTCTTCACGCACACTCATAAGAGTTTTACCGAGATGGTTTTGACCGCTTTTATTAGCACCACAGCCCCAAAAAGAATCGGTTGGGGAGTTTTCAACCAAAATCTCATCACCTGTCTTTAGGAGAACTTCTCGAATATCAGTATGAGTGAGAAACTTTTTGAGTACAGCTTCTCGCATAATTTGAGTTTTAACCAAATCCCAGTCTCGTCGGAGTTGGCGAGTGCTACATCTTCCCAAGATGGCAGCTTCTTCCGGGGTGGTGGCAGCATGGATAAGAGGTATAATTGCCGCATCTGTGCTGCCTACAAACTTTTGCGCTTGATAATAATGCTCAACCGTTGGCCAGTAAGCACCCTCTATGTGGATTCCGTGGAGAGAAAAGTTAGAAAAACAGCCATAAGGCTGCCAAACCTTATAAAAGTAAATGGTCATTTGAAAATTGCTCTTTTATATATCAATTTCAGGGTAACTGAAACTTTAGGGTTCAAAACCCTTCATTTGGATGAAGGGTTTTAACATCAGGTCACGGGAATCACTTTACACAATTCTTGGAACAGTAGATTAACTACCTTGCTCATCAGCTTTCCATGCTAACCATCCCCAAAGGGGCGGTAGCAATCTAGTCTGACATTGGTAGATGAATTTATTAGCGATGCCTGCGGTGAGCTACGCTAACGTACTCAAAGATGCCGCGTTCGCTTTTGAATTAGCCCCCGAACTGCTTCCTGCTTCCTTGAGCGCGTTAGTGTTGAACATGCGTTAGCTCATATTTCTCAGTGGTAAGGAGATCAAGCCCATTATGAAACATAATTCTGATGTGCCGGGACAGTTAACACTGTTGACTGTTGCACCAATTGAAAAGAAAATTACGGTTCACGATCTTTACTGGGATGAAATACTTGCGCCCCAACAAGCAGAGGATAATCACTGGAAGGAAGCCGACTTTGGGGAAGTGCCCGCCACAAGTTAGACGGCAACGGTCAGCTGACAATTTCACTCTAACACTAAGTTTTCCATAAATTAAGAGACGGTAAATTTACCGTCTCTTACATTTTTTGAGATTTATTTTAAATAAATTAGTTTTTACAGACTTGCCAAAACACCAACAATACCGTGTCCTGTGAATACTTCTAATGCTATGAGAGAGACAAAACCAATCATTGCTAACCGACCGTTAAGCATTTCTGCATAGGGAGTGAAACCAGTGCGATCGCCTTGGTCATCTATATATACTTTTGGCTCGATCGCAAAGTTGTTCAGTTTGCCTTGGTCGTCAATGATAGCAGTACTTGTACGCATGGATTTTTCCCTGTCTTCTCTTTATGTAAACAACTGTAACAAAGTTATTAATATTTGTAAAGTATCTTAATCTAATCAAGTAGTAGTCCAAGCAAGCCAGAGAAAAGATATGATGATGAATCGAGTTCAAAGCCATGTCTAAGCAACAGGCTCCGCTCCTTGTGCGTAAGCACTTTCAATCACGGTAGTTTCTCATGGGGGAAACCCCCAAGACCGAACTACCTCACAAATCCATTCCCCAACAGCTAATGCATCGATTTCGAGTAGAGGTTATTGCCAAAACACCAAACCCGCAGCAGGTGATTTATGCCGCGATGCACCAGGATTATACTGATGGGTTTGTGTTTGATGAGCGCGACTCCTGGCCTTCTGAGTCACAAAGCGGCGAAGTTATTGTTAAGCGGCTTTTAGCGGGTGAGAGGGGACACTATGGGCCTTTAGAGCATCCCCAGATTGTTTTCAATTGTGGCTACTTTCCTCACAGTGTGATGCAGCAGGCGCGGACTCATCGCGTTTCTGTATCATTTGATGTGCAATCTTTTAGATATACAGGCAACCAATTTATTGATGTAGTAGAAGGTAAGAAAGACATAGAAGATGTTTTTTACCTACGTCCCGTTGGTTATTACACTGATAGACAAGGCAAAAAGTATCACTATTCACCAGAACAACGAACAGCAGATTTGGAGTGGTGTTTAGAAGCAGCTAAACGATATAAAGCTGATTTTGAAGCGGGAATGTCTGAAGAACATGCTAGAGGCAAAGTGCCTTTTGATTATCGGCAGCATTTTGTAGTTAGTTTTAATTTAAGGTCTTTCTTGCATTTTTGTGACCTGAGAAATAAGAAAGATGCTCAACTGGAAATTCAAAAGTTGTGTGAAATGATGTGGCCTCATTTTGAAGATTGGGCACCTGCGATCGCACAATGGTATGAAAAGCAGCGTCTAGGTAAAGCCAGGTTAGCACCTTAGATAATGGCTGAAAGTTGACACAATTTACGATAGGATAAGCCGAAGCGATTATCCTCGGAGTTATTGGGTTTTATTTAGGGCGATCGCATCTATTTTTTTGATGAACAAAGCTGTCGATATTAGCACTAAAAAATTAATCAGCCTTGCACCAAATAATTGGGCAAAATGGGTGACAGGAATTCCCGACATTGTTACAGGCGAAATCTTAAATACAGAATTCCAATGGATTAGCCGACAAAGCGATGTTGTAATTCAGGCTGAAAGTCCTCAATACGGGAAATTTCTCATCCTCAATGAGTTACAATTACGCCACACATCAGAAATGCCGCGTCGGATGCGTGCTTATGCGGCTCTTGCAGAAGAGAAATATAAACTACAAACGTACCCTGTACTGATTAACATTCTCAAAATCAGCAACAGTGAAATACCTACAAGCTTTGCATCAAATTTTATCGGTTTAAGAGCAATTCAAGATTACCGCGTAATCAATCTCTGGGAAGTTGACGTAAATATTGCTTTTGAAACACCGTTACCGTCGCTGCTTCCCTTTGTACCGATTCTCAAAGGCGGAGAAAACGAGTCTACAATTAGGGAAGCATTGCGAATGCTGCGTGCTGACGAGCAATTAAATCAACTTGAGACAGTTCTGGCATTTTTTGCAACCTTTGTATTAGAAAGTACTTTAGTTCAGGAAATCATGAGGTGGGATATGACAGTCTTAAGAGAGTCACCTTGGTATCAAGAAATTTTACGTGAGGGGCAAGCACGAGGAGAAGCAGAAGGAGAAGCACGAGGAGAAGCACGAGGAGAAGTACGTGGAATAATCTCTAGCATCGAAACAAGTTTAGAAGCGAAATTTGGTAGCGATGGATTGGAGTTGATGTCGCAAATTTCGCAAATTTCTGACTTAGAGCAATTGAAAGAGATTTTACGCAGGATTGTTGTAGCCAATACAATTCAAGATTTACGGAATGTTTTGTAGGATAAAACGATCGCTCCAAATCCTGCTTTAGAGCTAGAATGAAATGAAGGTTTTGACTATCTCATATAGACTTTTGTAGGACGATGGATATTCAAAAAGTTCTACGCGATCGACGAATTATTTCCTCCGATCCAGATATTATGAGTGGAACTCCTGTGTTTGTTGGAACACGGGTTCCATTGCAGACTTTTTTCGACTATCTAAAAGGTGAATCAGGTTTAACCGAATTCTTAGAAGATTTTCCACATTTGCAAACTCAGGTGTTGCAAATTTTGGAGGTGATTGCAAAAGCAATGCTGAATCAGGAGCAAATTATTTATGCTGATTCTGCTGGATGAAAATCTCCTGAGTAAGAAGTTGAAGAAGCCGTTTATAGATGCAGGACATTCAGTGCAAAATGTAGAAGATATGGGTTGGCGTGGTGTCAAAGATAAGGAACTTTTGGCTTTAGCAGATAGACATCCTTTTGATGTGTTTGTTACCTCAGACAAGAACTTACCATATCAGCAAAATTTTCGAGTTATTACACTCCGAGTTTTAGTGTTGGATACACTTAGTACGCGTCCAGACTATTTGGTGCCGTTGATAATTCAAGTTAGTGGATTACTGGAATCTTTAGCACCTAGTTCTGTAACGTTAATAAACGATGAGGGAGAAGTACAACCCTTTAATCTTGATAGTGGCAAGTGATGATATTACATTGAGCTTGTAGGAATCCTCATCAGACAAAAAGGTTGCTCTTTTGCTGCGATCGCACTCTAATTTTTGGGTATGATTTGGAGCGATCGCACAATGGTATAAAAAGCAGCATCTAGGTAAGGTAAAATTAGTACCTTAAATAATTGAGTATCTAGGAAAGGGGATAGAGTATAATAAATTACACTATTTCATAAGCAGCAAAACAATGAGTGTTATCCCATTTATATTGGATGGTAGTAATAGAACAGTAGTAGAGACCAGGGAAGAGTACGAGAGAGCTGGTGGTCTTGAAGGAGATGTAATTTTTATACAGAATCTCAATATCAAACAAATTCATAATACGAAGTCTAGCAATGCCAGCTATGATTTAAGAGTTGGTAATGAATACAGAGATCATAGAGACTCCGGTAAAACTGATCTGTTGGAGAATGGCACAATATCTCTTCAACCAGGTTCTGCCGTCATTATTGAGACAGTTGAATCAGTTCAATTTCCCAAATCTAGATTTGGCCATGTAGTTCCAAAAGTATCTCTTCTGCAAGATGGGTTATCTAACACCTCATCAAAGATAGACCCTGGATATGAAGGAAAACTTTCTATCACAGTTTTCAATTTAGGCAAAAGAACAGTTCAGCTTAAGAAAGGACAAGATTTTTGTACGCTCTATGTACTTGATGTCAGGGAAGGAGTTATTCCTTATACAAAAGACGCTAAAAAAATTGCCGGAAACTCTAGAAAGGATTTATTAAGTAGAGTTAGAGATTTTATTGAGACAAATCAGACGTATTTTACTATTATCTTAACTATTGCAACCATAGTTTTAACTATAGTTCAAATTGTGCAGCCTTTAGGTAAACAGGAAATACAGACACTTCCTAAAGAAAGCAGAGAGAAAATTAAATAATTCTTTTGACGCTTAAACCTTAGCTAGAGTTACACCCTTTAGCTGGTCTTGATACTTACCCTGGCGTGCTTCATAATTTACAGCACATGGTTCTCCTTCCAAAAACATCAACTGTACTATTCCTTCACTGGCGTAAATGCGGCAATCAGCGCTAGAAGCGTTGGATAACTCTAGTGTCAAATAACCGCGCCAAGCAGCTTCGGCTGGAGTTACATTTGCAATTATTCCACAACGAGCATAAGTACTTTTACCTATACAAATTACTGTAATATTATCTGGTATTTCCAGCCTTTCAAGGGCAACCCCAAGCCCATAGGAGTGGGCAGGCAGAATGAAGTATTTGCCATTAACATCTGTATGGAGTTCTGTTCGCTCCAAGTTTTCAGGATTAAAATTCTTAGGATCTACTACAGTGCCTGGAATATGCCTAAAAATGCGAAAATCATCTGGTGATAGCCTGATGTCATAGCCAAAGCTGCTAAGACCAAATGAAATTACAGGTAAATTCTCAAGGTGACGTATTAGGCTCGGCTCAAAGGGCGAAATCAAACCCTGTTGAGCCATTTCAGTAATCCAGATATCGTTCTTAATCACAAGTTCGCTGCTAACGTTAATTCCAACCGACTCGATATATTAGCACGAACTGAGTATTTTGTTTAAGGTCGATAACTCCGGCGGATTTCTGTAATTTGATCTGCTACATCAAGAAGAGATTTTGGCATCTCTGGCCCTGTGAGAATAATATCAACGTGGGGAGGGCGTTTTGCCAGAAACGCTAAAACTTCCGTTTCAGGAATTAAACCAAAGTTAATCGCTAAACTTAACTCATCTAACACCACGAGAGAATACTTACTCTCACACACAACTTGTTGTGTATACTGCCACAGCTTTTGTAAGGCTTGATTTTCTGTATCGTCTAAATGTGGTGTATCGATACAACGAGGCAAATCACAGCGAATCCAATCTAAATTTTGTCCTAATTGTATAGGTCGATCTTGCCCTTGGCGAATACCTCCTTTAAGAAACTGTACTATTAATACTGGCGTTCCTTGTCCAGCTATTCTCAGTGATTGAGCCATCACGCCCGTAAAAAAGTTACGATGCGAGCTAGTGAAAACTTGCACTAGACCTTCAACTGGATATGGTAGGGTTAGGGTTGAATTGATACTTTGAGTTTCTAGCTGGGCAACCATAAAGTTAAGTTCAAAAAATACAATAAGTAAGGGGTTATTACTGACGGTGAAATTGATAAATTTGCCTGTATAATCAATCTGTTTTTCACAGGTGTGGTGGATTTGGCAAATTGCATTCTTAGTCAAACACTAGGTTTGTATTGAAGTCAAGAGTCCTGTTTGATTTACAGCAGATTTCAAGCAAATGAAGTACATAGACAAAACCCGAAAGCCTGTAGAGACTTTGCATGTAACGTCTCTAGATATAGTGTATAAAACCGCTAACTGCTGTAAATTTTCGTCTTTTCTCTGTAATGAGTTGTAAAAATGAAAACATAAAATTTTTAGTTCCAATTATTCAAAAAAGCTAGGCACAACGCTTAAAAATCGCTAAATGTTAGATTTGTCGGTTGTTTGGGCAAAACAGACTTAGCTAGTAGTGAATTTGACAGGATGAGGAGTAAATCGTTGTGAGATTGGTGATTCTGGGAGGTTCAGGATCGGGGAAAAGCACTCAAGCACAAAGGCTTTGCAGATACTTTGATATTCCTCTGATTTCCACAGGTGAGATTTTACGAGAAGCAATATCTGGCAATCAGCCCCTGCCGGAATTTCGATGGTTGGAAGCCGATCCTCGGACTTCTCTTTCTGTTTACGCTAGCTTGAGTGAACTAGGCTACCACGCACGGCCCTACATGCAAAAAGGGGAGTTAGTTCCAGACGAAATGATCGTTGAATTGATCCGAATACGCCTCAGACAACCAGATATTAACTGCGATTGGGTGTTAGAAGGCTATCCCCGTACTGCCTTTCAAGCTGAAGAATTAGATTTTTTATTGGATGATTTAGGGCAAAAGCTAGATTGGGCAATTTATCTCCAAGTCCCGGAAGCAGTTATGGTTAGTCGATCCTTGGGGCGATCGCTACCAGATGACCAACCAGAAATCGTGCAGCGCCGTGTAGAATTATTCTACGATCGCACCATTCCCATCCTAGAATATTACGATCGTCGTCGCTGTTTATTGACCATCAACGGCGACCAATCACCAGAAATGGTACAGCAAAATATTTTAACACTGCTTTCAGTTCCTTAGAAGAGAAGCAGGGAGCAGGGGAGCAGAGGAGAAGTTCAGTAAGTTTTTCCCCTCTGCCCCCCCGCATCTCTGCCTCTTGTGCCCAATGCCCAAAACAGATGATTTACAACACTAAGGTAATCTTAAGGCAGTATTGTAAAACTTGAGGCAATTCCAATGGCTTGGCAGCGTCCTGACGGTCGGATTTCCTACGAACTACGTCCGATTAGCTTTCACCCCAGTTTCACCCGCTTTGCCCCCGGTTCTGTTCTTGCAAGATGCGGTGATACTCAGGTACTTTGTACTGTTAGCGTTAATAAGGGAGTTCCGAAGTTTCTCGAAGGAACTGGTAAAGGCTGGTTAACTGCTGAGTACCGAATGTTACCATCTGCTACCCAAAAACGCCAAGAAAGGGAATTATTGAAATTATCTGGACGGACGCAAGAAATTCAACGTCTAATTGGACGTAGCTTACGCGCAGCAGTGGATTTTGAGGCACTGGGAGAACGCACGCTGACTGTGGATACTGATGTACTGCAAGCAGATGCCGGAACTCGGACAACAGCAATCACAGGCTCGTTTGTGGCGTTGGCTCATGCGATTTCTAAATTATTGCAAGAGGGCGTGTTGGAGCGATCGCCTTTGTGTGGACAGGTAGCAGCAGTTTCCGTAGGATTACTGGAGGGAGAGCCATTTTTGGATCTAAATTATATCGAAGATGTGGCTGCAACAGTAGATTTTAATGTGGTGATGAATCAACATCTGGGAATCATTGAAGTCCAAGGAACAGCCGAAGAAGGCTGCTTTAGCCGTACTCAGTTGGATCAACTGCTAGATGTTGCCCAAAAAGGAATTCAAGAATTGTTAATTGCCCAACGTGAAGCGATCCCTAATTGGGAAGGGTTGTTTGCGATCGATTAATTTTATTAATTTTTAATAAGAATTAATAAACGTATCCTTTATGGCGTTAATCAACAAAGTATCAAGTAACTGGATGTAAATAAAAATAATCATCAAAGTGGTTAGTAGTTAGTACGACACACTACTGACAACTTACGGTAAAAGGTGATAGGGAGGGTCTATATTTTCCAGTCTACTTAATCCACGATGTTAAATGTTTCAAAAGTTAAAAAGGGAGATTGTAATAAGTTCGGTATTGTATTGCTGGAAGCCAGCAATATGATGATGAAGCCATGAACAAAACCGTTGAAGTTCTACCGGATCAGCCGGCGCTGGTTGCACGAGCGCTAGAATTAATTCTGTCTAAGTTAAAAACTGCCATTGAGCAGCGGGGGCGGTTTACTATCGCTTTATCGGGCGGCAGTACACCTAAACCGTTATACGAAGCGATTGCTACTCAAAAACTGCCTTGGGATAAAATTCATATATTCTGGGGAGATGAGCGTTACGTACCACCAGATCACCCCGATAGCAATGAACTGATGACGCGTCGAGCGTGGCTAGATCGCGTTGACATCCCAGCGGCTAACATTCACCCCGTACCAACTTTAGAAGCCAATCCAGAACTGGCTGCTGCCAAGTATGAACAACATCTCCAAGAATTTTTCAATTCTTCTGGGGTCGAGTTTCCTCCCTTGGATGTAGTATTACTAGGAATGGGTGATGATGCACACACCGCATCTTTGTTTCCCCACACAGAGGCTCTTAAAGTACGCGATCGCCTCGTGACAGTGGGTAACAAAGACGGAAACCCCCGAATAAGTTTCACATACCCCTTCATCAACTCTGCTCGTAGCGTGATTTTTCTGGTTGCTGGTGCTAATAAACGACCAGCTTTAGCGCAAGTCTTTGCACCTGTAGCCGATGAGTTCACTTACCCATCCCGTTTAATTAAGCCCCAAGGAGAACTTTGGTGGCTGCTGGATGCGGCAGCAGGTTTGGAACTTCAACATTGAACAATCGGGAGTGCTGAGTGCTGAGTTAGGAGTTAGGAGTTAGGAGTTAGGAGTTACTATTCATTTCCCCTGCCCCTCTGCTCCTCTGCCCCTCTCGGTCACTGAGCGTAACCGAAGTGCTGCTCCCCTTCCCCATGTAAGAGTGTCCAATTCATTGTTCCATTAGCAGTAATTGCTAGAATCTAAAGCTAGGGCCGCCCTCTGCTTGCCAGTCCTACCTATATTTATGATGATCTTGAACAAAGGCTAAATATCGATGATCGTCTGCCCTAATTGCAATCATCCCAACCCTGACGGCGCTGTTCAGTGTGAAGCTTGTTATACACCGTTACCTGCGACTACTAATTGTCCCAGTTGTGGGGCAACTGTGCAGGCAGATGCTGCATTCTGCGGTCAGTGTGGCTATAACCTTCACTCCGCAGGAGTTCCACACGTTCATCCCGCAGTAGCTACAACAGTCACTCCCGATATTCCCGTGGAAGTGCCAGCGTTAGTTCCACCCGATCCATTGTTAGAACTTTTACAACCAGATGCTTTGGGAATGAGCGGTTCTACTAACTCCCATCCTCCCGAATCATCTTTACCACCAACAGAGATGGCAGTTCCCCCAGAACCTACGCCACAGATGCCTGTTGCAGAAAGCAGCCCTCCAGAACCTGTGTCAACCGTTGTAGCTCAACCCGTAGTCTCTGGACAAAGTAGTATTCCGACTCCACCACCTGTGGAACCAGTACCAGCTTCTGAAGCCGAAGCACCCTCGCCAGCAGCACCAGCACCAACTGCAACTGCTGCCAGAACGCAATTGCAGCAGGTTACAGCGCGGTTACTCCACGTTCAAAGCGATCGCTTAATTGAATTGCCGCAAAATTTCTCTGTGATTCATATTGGCAAGCCCAATGACCGGATTCCTCCAGATATAGATGTTTCAGGATTTCCTAATTCCGAAATTGTCTCGCGGATTCATGCAGATATTCGCGTCGAGGGAGATGCCCATTATGTAGAGGATGTGGGAAGTTCTAATGGCACTTATGTTAATAATTTGCCACTTTTACCAGGGAACCGTCATCGCTTGCGACCAGGCGATCGCATCAGCTTGGGTAAAGGAGACTTGATGACATTCCTCTTTCAACTTGCTTAACTGATTCTCAATCAATTGTGACATCAGTCTAAGTATTTTCTGCCCATCCTCCGACATCCATTTTGGAGGAGCAACAAATGAACTGCATCAGACAAGCGACGGATAACTATGTTGTTATTGATAGCGCCATAGTTGACAGCCGTCGCTTCGATGTGCAAATTATTACATAGCCCAGCAACTCCATTACCTTAATAATTACACTAGGATGGATGGAAATACACTGCCAATTAGTGACCTATGAGGGAACCAAGTAAAAATTTTGAAAGCTTGCTCGCTAAAGAAGCCCCGCCAGTTGTTGAACGTATGGGGCTTACCTGGCTAGTTGCAGCAGCGATCGCAACTGCTTTATTGTGGCAAGTACCAGGAGGGGATTATATCTTATACCCATTTACAATTCTGGCAACTTGGTTTCATGAAATGGGTCACGGCTTAATGGCACTGCTATTAGGGGGACAGTTTCAGAAGTTGCAGATTTTTAGCAATGGTTCCGGTGTCGCAACTTATGGACTCCGGTCGTCATTGGGGCCAATTGGCCCGGCAATAATCGCCGCAGCTGGGCCAATGGGGCCGCCTCTTGCTGGTGCAGCTTTGATTCTGGCTTCCCGCAGTTTTACAGCAGCTTCTCTAAGTTTAAAAATTTTAGGAAGTTTTTTGCTGTTGTCCGCATTAATTTGGGTGCGTTCCTGGTTTGGATTGGTGGCAATTCCCTTACTAGGTTTAATAATCTTAGGTATTTCCCTGAAAGCACCTCGCTGGGCGCAAGGGTTTGTCATTCAATTTCTGGGTGTACAAGCTTGTGTAAGTACGTACCATCAACTCGATTATCTATTTAGTAGTTCTGCTGGTTCCCTTGGAATTTCTGATACAGCACAAATGCAGCGATATTTGCTTTTACCTTACTGGTTTTGGGGCGGGTTAATGGCGATCGCATCTCTGGTGATTTTAATCCAAAGTCTCCGCGTTGCTTATCGTTCGGAGTAATGAGTAAGAAGCACCATCAAAAGGCGATTGAATCTTTAGCTCAAAGAATTACCGAACATCAAGAAAAGATTAGACTGGAATCAGAGAAGAGTTTTCCTGACGAAGGTTTAATTAAGCATTGGGAAAAAGAGATTCGTGCTTTTGACAAGGCAATCCAACAAGCGCGTAAAAGATTGGGACAATAAATAAAATATGCAAATTAGCGATCGCCCTCTTGCAGTCACCAATTCAACCCTCAGTACCTTGATTGCTGAATTAGGTACAGAATGCCTGAAAGTACAAGCCTTAATTAACCAGTTACAGTTAACTAGTTTAACTGCTAACCAACAAGCTGAAATTCTAGCAGAACTCCTAGCTGCTGCGGTTCATCTGTATAATCATTGTGACGAAGATTTTCAGACGCTAATTACTGAAGAAATGGAAAATTTGCCTGATGATGAGGATTAAAGAAGAATTCCGAAGTCAGGAGTCAGAATTAAGAGTTTTTATCAGTATAATAGCCTGGATATTGTTAAAAAATTCGCCGCTAATAACTCTTGCCTTCGCGGTTCGATACCCTAAACATGTCCACCCAACCCACAATTCAAAGCATATACACCGATGGTGCTTGCATCAAGAATCCTGGCCCTGGCGGTTGGGGTGTAGTCGTCTACTTTAGCGACGGCTCAATCCACGAAATGGGCGATGCATCCCCTCATACCACTAATAATAAAATGGAGATGCAAGCTGCGATCGCCGCCCTTCAATTTCTGCAAACATCTCAACAAGCCCAACCAATCACCCTTCATACCGATAGCGAATACCTAATTAACTGCGTTACCAAATGGGTGAAAGGCTGGAAAAATAAAGGCTGGAAAAAGTCAGATGGTAAACCCGTCCAAAACCAAGACCTTTTAGAGATTTTAGATGAACTCAATACCCAACAAGTAAAATGGCAACACGTCCGAGGACATTCTGGTAACATAGGTAACGAACGTTGTGATGCGATCGCTCGCACATATGCTAGTGGCAAAACCCCTTCCCTACAACAATTATCTTCCACAGATTTTTATAAATCTTTACCTTCTACAAATGAACTAAATGTAGCAAAAGTAGCTGATTATGAAAAAAACTCTAGAATAACTAACCAAAGTCCGCAAAAAATCAGTACTTCTGCACCAGAAATAACCGTTATGGAACCATCAACCGGGCCAACTGCGGCCGTAACCGATGAAAAACCGCCAGAAATGAGGGTTTCGCAACTCCGCAGCTTGGTCGAAACTTTGCGTATAGCTGACGAAATTTCTGAAAAAGGCTACTTAATCACCAGTTCTGAGTTAGCAGACTTGATGGATGTCCACGCCAGCGCTGTCACCAGTCGTGGAGATCAATGGCGCTGGCGAAACTGGATAGTGTCACGGGTACGCCGTGAAGGAAATCAAATTCTTTGGGAATTAGAACGTGGGGATCAAGTAGGAGGGGAAGAGGAGTGAGGGAGTAGGGAGTAGGGAGTGAGGAGTTAGGAGTTAAGAGTGAGGAGTTGAAAATTCATAACTCATAACTCATAACTCATAACTCATAACTCATAACTCAGCACTATACTTGCGTCCTCGCCACTCGTGCGGGGTATGGAATGCAGATAAGAAGATTCGTAGCACAGCTAAGGGATCGGCCAAAGGGGAAAGCCAGAATAACCAGCTGCCTTTAGCGTTTGTGCGATCGTAGGAAGGTGCGATCGCTATTAGCATGGCAAAGCGAATCACCAACAGGAATAAATTCAGTCCCAGCAGCAGGAGTGGGGGAGTGGGCGAATATGAGAGTGGGGGAGACATCAACAAAAAAGTCAAGACAATTAAAAGGGGTAGACCTTGAACAGATGTGAGTAGCCATAAATCTCCCCACAACTGAGAGCGAGAAGTTGCATCTTTGAGATCGAGACTCCGCCCCCATTCTTTCCACGTCTCCATCGCCCCTTCATACATCCGTACCTTCAACACTTTTGCGCCATCTAAAAAGCCCACCTTATACCCTTGAACAGCAATATTCCGTGCCAAGGTGACATCATCACAAAAAGAACTCTTCGCACTGCTATAACCACCTACAGCAGCTAAAACGGAGCGACGACACAGAAAACACTGCCCATTTGCCATTACTCGTTCTGGTTGCTCTGTATTGATCCCCGCTGGGTCAAATCGGTAAAGCAAAGTCATTAACAAAGCTGGTTGTAGCCAGCACTCCCCAGGATATTTGAGGATGAATTGGGGTGAAAGAGAAACCAAATCGTAACCTTGTGCTTCGGCTGTCTTCACCAAACCGACAACTAAACCAGGATGCGGTTGGATATCAGCATCCAGCCCCAGAAACCACTGACTAGCCTCGGAGCTATATAGAAAACCGTTATGCAATGCCCAAGGACGCCCCACCCAACCAGAGGGTAAGGGATCATCTGTCATCAGGCGAAAACGCGGATCTTTCTGCTGTGAGGCTTTGACTAAATCGGGGGTTCCATCACTCGATTTACTGTCTACAACCATAATTTCTCGAACTTCATAGCTTTGCTGACTTAAACCAGCCAACAGAGGGCTAATGCGAAGCGCTTCGTTCAGTGTGGGAACAACAATGCTAACCCTACCCAAAAGCTCAGGTGTCGGCTGTTGGGGTTCTATCGGAGGATGGCGTCTTGGCCCCTTTAACAGGCGCGAAAACAGAATCGCCGTTGCTGGTACTTGGATAAGTAGCAATAAAAAAGAAATGGCGCTTTCCACTATCAAAGCGTTGTCTACTGTTGTCAAAATACTTAACAATTAAAATTGCGACTATACAACATAAATGGGCATGGGACATAGGGCATAGGGCATTGAGTATTGGTTTATTCCCTTCTCCCCTCCCAATCCTAAGTCCCCAGCGATGCACTGACTTGTACTGAGCGCAGTCGAAGTAGCTTGTTGTTGGCGCAGCCTCTCGTAGAGAAGTGTCCCCAGTCCCCAAATAGGCTTATTTCAAGGCAACTTCAACCTTGGCTACTGATACTTCTTTGGTTACTGGTTCAACAGTAACTTGAGCAGATGTAGTTGAACTCCTTGACCACAGCGCTACAGCCGGAATCACACCTAGCAATAAACCGAGTAATACAGGAATGGAGAATCCAGCGGCCAAGCTGAGTCCGGCGGCGAAGGCAAAGTTAGTTAAATAAACGACTAAGGGCAGATTGAGTTGCGATCGCTCTAATTTAATCGAGGTATTTCTCCACAATAATCCTGCCACACTCATAAACAGAGCGCTAGTACCAAACCAACCTATATAGTTCTGGTAAGGTGTTCCAAAGAAAGCTCCTGGTTGTTCCCAATACCAGAAGGGCAGAGAAGTTTGACTCATAGCCGGTTCAAGGGCAAAGTCCCAGCAAGTGAAAAGCAAAGCACCAAAGGCTATCGCAGCAATATGGCGACCCCAACTGGGTTTTTGAGCCACTTTCAAACCAGTTCTCGCAATTAAATAAGACGACAGCCCAACATAAAACCAAGATAAAGGAATTGTGAAAGGAACTAGCCCCCCAATTTTATAACCCAAGCCACTCAAGTAGCTATAATCACCAAATGGAAACCCTGTACTAGTTCCCAGTAGTTCACTCCCCAAAGAGATAAACATAGCTGGTAGCATAAATGCTAGCCAAGTTCCTAATCCCAAAGTCCGGTAGGCATAAATAGAGACAGCTACTGTCCCTAAGATGATATCAACTACACCGCCGCCAGCCATGCTTAACTGTACGGCAGTTTCTCCTACCTGCGATAAGTTGAAAATTATTTCAGCATTAGGTACTACCAGTAGCATCCCTACCAGTCCAAAGGCTTTTGACGCGATATGACCAATGAGGCATACGCGTTCAGCAATAACAAGTTGTCTCATGATAATTCCTTAACAAGATGTGACACGCGGCTACTCGGCTGCTAACAGTTTACAAATCTTTAACTACTTTGTACCGCAATTTTCGACAAACTTGTTTAGCTTTCTTGGGAACAGCATAAAAGTCTATTGATTGAAGCTATAAAAATATGATGCTAAACTTACTAGTCTAAGCGATATATTCAAAATCTACATAATTTTATCTGTAAGAACTTCTGGTTTCTTGTCTCATTTCCTTCCATCTCGTAAAAAACTCCTTTGATACTGGGATATCGTTAAGGGAGAATGACCATCATAACTGAGCAAGTCCTCAAGCAAAATAAAGTCTTGAGTTACTACACTTAATTTATGCGATAAGACCTTAACCCCATACTAGAAATATAAACCCATGTCAATTTTGAAAAGAGTTCCTTGGGTGTCCCTGGCACTAGTACTGCTGAGTTACAGTACTTTGGGCTGGGTAATATCAGAAACACGTGCTCCTATATTTGTGTGGGTGGCAACTGTAATTGCTATCTTGCTTTTAATCATAACGTTGACCGCTCCTTGGCCGAAGATGACGTATTACTACAGTCTTTTTCTGCAATCAAATACCAGAGCTTTCGGCGTTGCCGTCTTAGCAGCTTTCTTATTCTTTATTATGATTGCCTGGTTTCGGGTATTTCTTGATACTTTACTTATCATTTCAGCGACTATATTAGTCAGGATAGACTTTCAAAGAGCGGGTCTTAGGGAAGGGTTAGCTTTTTCGACTGCCTCTATCTTTTCATTGGGAGGTTTAGCTTTGGGTGCGCTAATCTACAAGTTCATATACTCCCAAATTCCGTTAACGTGATGAAGTATACCCGAAAAAGTAAGCGATGCCTGGGTTGGGTTACGTCAATCTTTTAGAAGCAGTATTATTTACCTACAATTTCCTTTGTAACTGAAATTCCCAACTTATTAAAAAGTCGGGAATTTTGTTTTTTCAATACTTTTTTTGGTTCAAAATGCAGGCTGTTCAAACAGCAGTAGAGATAGGAAAAAATCCATAACAAAAATTGATACCCAACTAGTAACAACTGCTTTTGTTGCCGATTCTCCTACTTCCTTTGCTCCCCCTCTCGTAGTTAAACCCCAACTACAGCCAATGACAGCAACCAGCACTCCAAAAATAAACCCTTTTAGCAAAATAATAAACAAATCTGACGGTTCTAAAAAATTTCTGACTGATTCTAAAAATGTTTCGGGAATAATTTGGTAGAACTTTGATGCGGCAAAAACTCCGCCAATGATGCCTGTAACTAAAGCCAAAATCGTCATCAAAGGCACCATCAAACAACAAGCAATTACTCTAGGAAGTACTAGATAATCAATTGGATCGGTTTTGAGCATATAAAGTGCATCAATTTGCTCGGTGACTCGCATTGCACCTATTTCCGCTGCAAAAGCAGAACCGACTTGTCCCGCCATAATACTAGCGGTCAAAATTGGAGCTAATTCTCTACAAAAAGCTAAGGCAAAAGCACCTCCCACTGCATCAACAGCGCCAAATCGCACTAATTCTCTCGCCGTTTGAATAGTAAAAATCATTCCTGCAAAACTGCTGACAAGGAGAACTGGAGAGATAGAACCTGGCCCAGCGGTAACAAGATGTTGCAAAATCTTGCGATAGTAGGTTTTCCCTTGGAGTAAATGTAGCCACACTTGGCCAAAGAGCAGTATTGCTGCAAAACAGCGTGTAATCCCAGATTGCTCAAAATTTGTTTTTGGTTGCAATTTTATCGTCCTTACGACTGACTTTTTTTGCACATTTGTTGTTAAATCAATTTTCTAAAATAAGACTACAGATACAAATGGTGGGAACCCAGCCAGATGTAATCTGACTTTCTCAATTAACTCATGCTTTGTGTGATATGGGGTTGTAATCTCTCGTCCGTCAAACTAGGAAAAGTAATTGAATCAACTCAAAAGGTTGAAAAATCTAATAATATTTCCAAATAATGTTAAACAATTTTTTATGAGCAGGATTAAATACATAATATTTCTGTTGCTATTAATACTACCTTTATCCGTGGTACATCCGGCTTTTGCATCTGTATGCCGCAATTACACTGTCTACGACGGTCTACGCCACCAGATTTGCATTCTCAGTATCAGCCGAAGTGCCAAAAATTATTGGGAATACAAGGCAATTGTTAGCGTAGATGGCATAAAAAGACCTACAGAGGTTTACAATTGTCGCGAACGAGTCAAGGTTCAACAAGCTGGAACTATTTTGCCCTTTGAGCAAAAAGGCCCTGGTGAGATGATATGCAGCTTTTTTAATTCTTCTCGGCGGTAAACACGCGCCAGATAATGAAGACGGTAAAACCTAGATAGGTGAATACTGTTAGCCATTCTTGCCAGCTACCAAATGCATTGTTCATCAGCAAAAGCCGGAAAATTAATATTTATCAATCCTACACGCTGATGTTACCAGTAGGTTGCTGTATTTTAGGAGATCAAAGAAGACTAGTCAAAAATTCTTAGCTAATTTTCCGGAATGGGTAACAATGGCGTGGTAGTAAATATCAGAGCATCGATATTATACTGAACCTCTATAACTAACCTTCGGGGAATATATCCCCATTGTTTTCCCTCAAAAACCCGGTCATGAAAAACCGGGTTTTTGGTGTTTATAACAAGTTACAGTCGAGAAAGTCAGTGACAGAGGGATGCCTACGCCAACGCAGCACTTATTTAAACTGTCTAGGTATCAAATAAAACTATTGTCAAGAAACTTTTAAGAGATTTTATTGGTCTGGTTCTCCAAATTCTGCAAAAATCAACCAATGTCATCTTCTGCTCAAGGTATTCCCGGATTACCCGATTTGACGCATCCAGTTGAGCTTGTTCAATTTGGAACCCAGGCGCTCAAAGCTTCACTGTTCTTAGTATTTTTGGTCGTAGCTTTAGGAGTTGCGATCGCACTTATCAGTTTTTCTCTGCGTCGCAGCCAGCCGGAACAATTTATATTCATTGGCGAATGGGCTGTTCGTTATTCCCAACTGCTGCGGGGATTACAGCATTTAACTCTAGTATTAGTCCTGTTAGTTCCGGGATTTTTTCTCTGTTCAACTTTGAGCAATCGCTATCACTACTGGGAACAAACAAAGGTGGCTCAAGTGGCTGAAAGTGTCGCAGGTGAAAAGCTCGAACAATCTGCCCCGCAAGTCCGCTACTCGATTCAAGAGCCATACTCCTATAACACCCAAGTCAATGGCAAAATAGTCAAGGTAAATGAAACACGAGAGATCGCCCGCTTCATGACGTTGGCTGGTTCGCAAATTCAAGTCAAGCTTGACCAAAGCGTAGATGTTCCAGGTCGTAGCTCAATTTATCGGGCAAATTATACTGCCGATTATAAAGTAGTTAATCAACTTAAGGATATTAATAATTTTTTCTTTGAAGCACCGCCACCCAACGGCTCCATACTGCTTAAGAGCTACAAAATCGAGCGTGACGGGACTAGGTTACAACAAACCAATCCGGGAGACTATGGTTTTCCCTTCCGGCTGCAACCAGGGGAAGAAACCACCTTTCGAGTTACCTATGAGGCTAGAGGTGGGCCTCGCTGGGTTTATAGTTCAGCGGGACAGTTGCTTTCTAACTTCCGCCTCATAGCAATTGCTAACTTTGCTCCGGCTAATTTTGCCAGTGGTATTGAACCTGATGAGATTAAATCTGACGGACGCAGTACGCAATTTACTTGGCAATTTGACGATAATGTTTCAGTCAAAAATCCATTTGGAGTTTTTACCAACACCGAACCTATTCGTCATACGGGGGTTATTCCGCGTCTTTTATTACTCGCACCAGCAATATTTTTGTGGTGGATATTGTTGTTATATTTGTCACTGCCAATGAGTTTCAGAAATATTGCGATCGCTGGTAGTATTTTCTTTGCTTGTCTGTTGACTTTGACCTATCTAGCTCGCGTTATCAATGCTCAGTTGGCTTGGACTTTAATTTCCATCATTTTACTAATTTTAACATGGGGATTGGGAGCTAGCCGCAGTGCTTCCTTGGCTGCGATCGTCGCCACTATTGCTGGAGCAGTGCTACCTATTTTTGGATTATTAATACCGTTTAGCGGACTAACCCTTAGTTTGGCGGGTTTGCTTTCAGCGGTTTGGCTAGCAGTTCGTCACTGGTATGGCTGGTACAGTCTGCACCCAGAAGATCAAAGATTGCAGACTCAGAAAAATGGTAAAGATTAGATGATTCCGCTATGATTAGCGAAGTTTTAGCGAATACCATTTATGGATAACGATTTACTCGCTTTTTTTGCTGCTGCTGGGTTACTCATTCTCTATCTTATCTTCTCAGCATTAACTGAAATGGGGACTAAATTACCTTGGAAGAAATAAGCTGATGGGTTAAAACTGATGAAACTCAAAATGTGCAATTTGATATTTACTATTAGCAAAAAAAATGCCAGAAGAAAGTCAGATAGTTAACCTCAACAAACAGGATAGTGAGAAAGACTTAACAGATATATTCCCACGAGCTTTATCACAAAAACAGAAGGAATCCATCGAGGAATGCGAACGCCTGATCCAGCATTTTAAAAAGGAAGCTCTTGAACAAAAACGTTGGTTTCAGGGACTCAAATATTCAAGTATTTTTCTTGCTGCAACTGTAACTATTCTTTCTGCGATCGCTGCAAGTAAAAAGATTGAGCAATTAAATTGGGCTGTTCCAATTATTAGTGGGCTTGCTACCCTCTCTACCACATTGTTAACTCAAACAGCCTCTCAGAAAGTCTGGGTACACTCACGAGGGGTAGAACAAAAGCTACAAGTAGAAAAGTTTTTATATTTACAAGCTGCTGGTGTTTATTCACAAATAACAAATGAAGAGGAAAAAATTTGTCAATTTTCCAATCGAATAATGGAGATATGGTCACAAGGTCATGAGACTTGGGAGAACAATGTGGCTGATGGAATAAATAGAAAAAGTAATTAACAGCAAATACAACTGTAGCGTATCAGCTTTTCTTCAATTCTCAAACAATGCTATAGCGCGATCGCCTTTTGTATCAGGTGCGTTAAGCTACCGTTAACGCACCAAATTGCATCAAAACTACTTAGGTAAAACCTGCCGTAGTGCTGCTAAAAGTTGGTCAACGCTTTCCTTTCGACTATTAAAGCCCATCAATCCGACGCGCCACACTTTACCAGCGAGTTCGCCAAGACCACCGCCAATTTCAATATTATGTTCATTGAGTAACTGCCGAGCGATCGCTTTACCATCTACTCCGGCTGGAATGCGGACAGTGGTAAGGGTTGGCAGCCTATACTCTTGCTCAACGTGCATACTCAGTCCTAAATTCTCTAAACCTTCCCAGAGATATTCTACGTTCTTTTGATGCCGTTGCCAGGAATTTGCTAATCCCTCTTCTGCAAGCAAACGTAGTGCTTCCCGCAATGCATAGTATAAATTAATGGGTGCTGTGTGGTGATAGGTGCGTTCAGCACCCCAATATTTGCCCAGCAACAACATATCTAAATACCAGTTTGCAACTTTCGTTTGCCGCTGTTGCAATTTCTCAACTGCACGCGCACTCATTGTAAAAGGAGAAGCACCAGGCGGGCAACCTAACCCTTTTTGGCTACAACTATAGGCTAAGTCAACTCCCCAAGCATCCAAAAACAAAGGGACACCGCCCAAACTTGTCACCGTATCCACTAATAACAAAGTGCCAAATTCACTACACAAATCAGCGACCCCTTCCAAGGGTTGACGTGCGCCGGTGGAAGTTTCGGCATGAACTAGAGCCAAGATAGCTGGACGATGAGTTTTTAAGGCGGTTTGGAGTTCATCTAAGTTGAAAACTTGTCCCCAAGGTTTGGTAATGGTTCGCACATCAGCGCCATAACGTCCAGCCATATCCACAAGGCGATTACCAAAGTAACCAGCTACACCAATTAAAACTACATCACCGGGTTCTACAGCATTGGCAATGGTTGCTTCCATTGCAGCTGTCCCTGTACCGCTGACTGCAATGGTAAGTGAGTTTTCTGTTTGCCATACGTACCGTAGCAACGACTGAATTTCATCCATGAGTGCGAGAAAAGCTGGGTCAAGATGCCCAACGGGTGAAGTATTCATCGCTTGGAGAACTGTGGGATGGGCATTAGATGGCCCTGGCCCCAACAGCAGACGGGATGGGATTTCTAGCGGCGTGAGTTGCAAGCGCCCAGAGTCGTTAATTGAAATTGTTTGCGTCATAAATCTCTCTTCATTTAGACGATACTTACCGGATCATATAGGAATCCGATTTGATTCCTGAACTTACTTGTGTAGGGAGGGAACAGGAAATCTGGGAATAGGGCATTGCAGAACAGTGGTATGAATTGAGGCAAGCAAGGGAAACTGGGGGAAATTTTTGGACGTTGCTAAATCATCCCGCAAATATGCAACTCGGATATAAATGTGTACTGAGTTTTTTTATCAAAAGTTTCAGCTACTTTCTATCCCCAAAATTTCTAAATCTTCATTAATTAAACTGGTGGATTTACCGAGGGAAAGGATTTATTTTATTCCTACATTGAAAGTGAAAGCAACTACAAGAAATGATCGGCAAAAAGTTTCATTTTTGCTGAATATCAGGGATTTACTCTTGGACAATTATGATAAAGCATAGTATCAATAAAAACTTTACTATACACAAAATATCTAACAGCATTAATATTAAACCAACTTTAGACTTGTATCCTAATCGTCTAGTTTTTATTGACCCACAAGTTGATGACTACCAAAGTTTGGTAATGGGTGTATTACCAGATACCTCAGTTGTAGTCTTAGATGCCAACCAAGATGGCATTGAGCAAATTAGTCAAGTGCTGGAGTCTCATCAGGGAGTCAATAGTCTGCACATTGTTTCCCACGGCGCACCTGGGTGCATCTATTTGGGAAACAGTCAACTCAACAACGAAACACTCAATCATTACGCAGCCCAACTTATGGGTTGGGCAAATGCTTTGGGTGAAGATGCACAACTACTGCTGTATGGTTGCAAAGTCGCTCAAAACGAGTCAGGTGTATTGTTTATACGCTGTCTGAGCGAATTGACAGGTGCAGTAGTAGCGGCCTCTAACGACTTAACAGGGAGTGCTGCATTAGGTGGTGATTGGGAACTGGAGGTTTCTACAGCGCCTATTGTTCCTCGTTTAGCGTTTGGGCAAGAAGTAATAACAGCCTACGCTTCAATTCTACCTGTAGTTCTTGATGACAGCTTTGATAGTGATGGCAAAGTCACTACTGATATTGGTACTAATACCACTGACATAGCCTACAGCATTGCCCTGCAAGACGATGGCAAGATTCTGGTAGCAGGAGTGAGTACTAGTAACTTTGCTGTGGTACGTTATAACAGCAATGGTAGTCTCGATACCAGCTTTGGTACTGCTGGCAAGGTCACTACTAACTTGGGCAGTACTGACATAGCCTACAGCATTGCCCTGCAAGACGATGGCAAGATGCTGGTAGCGGGAGTGAGTAGTAGTAACTTTGCTGTGGTACGTTACAACAGCGATGGTAGTCTCGACACCAGCTTTGGTACTGCTGGCAAGGTTATTAATAACTTGGGCAGTAGTGACATAGCCTACAGCGTTGCCCTGCAAGACGATGGCAAGATTCTGTTAGCGGGAGTGAGTAATAGTAACTTTGCTGTTTTACGTTACAACAGCAATGGTAGTCTCGACACCGGCTTTGGTACTGCTGGCAAGGTCATTACTAACTTGGGCAGTACTGACATTGCTAGAAGCATTGCTCTGCAAGACGATGGCAAAATTCTGGTAGCGGGAGTGAGTAATAATAACTTTGCTGTGGTACGTTATAACAGCAATGGTAGTCTCGACACCAGCTTTGGTACTGCTGGCACGGTTATTAATAACTTGGGCAGTACTGACATAGCCTACAGCATTGCCCTACAAGACGATGGCAAGATTCTGTTAGTAGGAGTGAGTAATAATAACTTTGCTGTGGTACGTTACGACAGCAATGGTAGTCTCGACACCAGCTTTGGTACTGCTGGCAAGGTCATTACTAACTTGGGCGGTACTGACATAGCCTATAGCGTTAGCGTGCAAGCTAATGGCAAAATTATTGTGGCGGGTTCGAGTAAAAATAACTTTGCTGTTTTACGTTACAACAGCAATGGTAGTCTCGACACCAGCTTTGGTACTGCTGGCATTATCACTACTGATATCGGCATAAATACTACTGATAATGCTTATGCTCTTACCCAACACGATGGTACGATAATAGTCGCGGGAGTAAGCGCCAATAACTTTGCTGTGGCACGCTACAGGGTTAACCAAAATCCAGTGCTAGTGAAGGAAATCGCAGACAAAGAGATTCCAGAAGACATAAATTTCAACTTCACAATCTCAGATAGCTTCCAAGATCCAGATCCTGAAGACATTCTCACCTACACTGCCACTCTCGAAAACGGTGACTCTCTACCGAGTTGGTTAAGCTTCAATGCTGCTACTCAAACATTCAGTGGCACTCCCTTAAATGAGAATGTGGGTAGCTTGAACATTAAAGTTACTACTACGGATACTTATCTGGCTCAAATCAGTGATGTGTTTACACTCACCGTTAACAACGTCAACGATCCACCAGAGGTGGCGAATGAAATTGTTAATCAACAAGCAACAGAAGACACGATTTTCAATTTCACTATCCCAGGCAACACCTTTATTGATGTCGATGCTGGCGACATTCTCACTTATACTGCGACTCTCGAAAATGGTGAGTCTCTACCGAGTTGGTTAAGCTTCAATGATGCTACCAAAACCTTTAGTGGCACTCCCTTAAATGAGAATGTAGGTAGTCTCAACATTAAAGTTACTGCTACGGATACTGCTTTTGCTAAAGTCAGTGATATTTTTGTACTCACCGTTAACAACGTCAACGATCCGCCAGAGGTATTTCAAGCGATCGCAGACAAAGAAGCAACAGAAGACACAGTTTTCAATTTCACTATCCCAGACAACACCTTTATTGATGTCGATGCTGGCGACATTCTCACTTATACTGCGACTCTC
>NZ_CAWUDN010000031.1:0-71936 GCF_963920915.1 Nostoc sp. PCC 9305 | reverse complement strand
TCAATATCCCTTATTTCTATTTTTCCTCTGCCTAGAGTGACAAAAGAGGGTTAATGATTTGTCTGCCGATGTCGCTGTGGCTTTACAGCAGCCCTTAGAACGTATTTCAGTAGAAATGGTCTTTCGCAGCTTATATTTTTTCGAGCGCGCACGATGCCTACGGCGGGCTACGCCTACGCAAAACCCACAACTACAACTTATTCCTTGGTTAGTAGAGTATCAGCGTTCTATGGGCTTGGTTAAAGCTATTCGCCAACGACACCGACGCAATGCCGCAAGGTCTCTTGACATCTGGGCATCTGCTTTAACTTGACACCAATGGCAACATGCCCGTCCCTTGTATTTCAGGGCTCTCGTGTAAGAATCATCCCTTGATTCAGCAACGCCTCTCTTGCATGGCTGCGATGGGCTACGGCGGGGCGTAGCCCATCGCACTCAGTTTAACCGCCAGCACTATCCTTACCAAGGCTGCGTGGTTGGGCCAATCGTAAATTCGTTCACGTTTGTGTCTTCTGGCTGGTCAATCGCAAACGCCACAACATTGGCTACTCGATCTGGTGAGATGCCATATTGCTCATACAACGCTGTCATTTTTTCAGCCACATCTTGGTTGGTAATCCGATCTAACAACTCAGTATTAATTGCAGCAGGATAAATGGTCGCAGTCCGAATGTTAGTCCCTTCTTGAGCAGACTCCATACGTAGAACTTCCATAAAATCGCGCACGAACCATTTCGTCCCACCATACACCGCACCACCTGGATAAGCTTTTAATCCAGCAACCGATGAAGTTGCGATCGCATGCCCAGACTTTTGACTAATAAACGTTGGTAACACAGCAGCGATACCATTTAGTACACCCTTGATATTGATATCAACTGTTTGATTCCATTCATCCGTTTTCAATGCAGAAAGTGGAGAATTTGGCATTATGCCAGCGTTCAAGAAAATAACATCGACGCTTCCAAATGTTTCCTTGGCAAGGTTGACGATCTGGGCGTTATCAGATGGGTTAACCACATCCATCACTTGATAGACTGCTTGTCCGCCAGCTGTTTGAATTTCATTAACCAGTTGTCTCAATTGTTGCTCGCGTCGCGCGCCCAATACAACTTTAGCGCCTTTGCTTGCAAGCAATTTCGCAGTTGCTTCACCAATCCCTGATGATGCGCCGGTAATAATCACAACTTTGTCTTTAATCATCTTATTCCTCTTTTTGTTGAGTAACTACCTTCAGCGGGGCCATGTCGATGACGAAGCCGTAGCGCACATCCTTATTGCGATTGAACAAGCTCGATTGTCACTTTTACAGAGCCAGGCACATTAAATGCCTCAATGCCACTGTCTATTTTTCCGAGGATTGCGAGTCCGTTTGAGTATCCAAAATCTCGATAATATATCGCCAAATTTCCCCAGGGAGCGTAATAAGCAATATCTCCAACAGCAGGATCGCTGCCTGGGGGTGCATCTTGTGTAGATAATCTTTTTGGCAAATCGCTGATTTTTTCGGTTCTCGCGTAATCTTCTAACGTCAGGGTTAATGGCAGTAGGGAAATAAAATCCTGAGTGGTTTTGCTGTCGATCAAAGTGGCTGTAACGATTTTGTCTTTGACCTTGATGTTTATCTTCATACTGTCTGCCTGCTTGGTTGATATTTCAGTCGGCATCTTCAACGAGGTACTGCTAGTCATACTGTTGTCGGCACGGCAGGCTGAGTAACTCAGGGACATCACTAGGGCGAGAACCAAAATCAGCATTCCCTGCTGGCAGTTTTTCCCCTTGATGGAAAACCATCTCAAAACCATTAAAGTATTCCTTCATACTGCTCGTCGCTGACATGCTCCAGCCAGTCCACGGGCTTGCCGTCGAGCCATTCCTGAATGGCGATGTGCGTCATGGACGTGGTTGCTGTAGCACCATGCCAATGCTTCTCACCCGCCGAAATCCAGATCGTGTCCCCCGGTCGAATTTCCTCGATCGCGCCGCCCCAGCGTTGTACGAGGCCACAGCCAGCTGTCACGATTAGGGTTTGTCCTAATGGATGGGTGTGCCATGCTGTCCTAGCACCAGGCTCAAATGTGACACTGGCTCCAGACGTGCGCGCTGGATTGTGTGCCTCAAACAGGGGGTCAACGCGGACAGTGCCGGTAAAATACTCAGCCGGCCCTTTGGCGGAAGGCTGTGAGCCACTTCGTCTAATGTCCATTTTCTTAATTCCTTTACTTGATGCGATTTTGATGGCTAGTAGGCAAGTCTCTTGCCCAATCAAAACTGAGTTTTATCTTAAATAAAAATCCAGAGTGCTTATAAGAAGCTGAAATCATTTTTCCTTGCTTTAGCTTCATCTTAGGCATTTTCAAGGACAAGTAATAGGACGATCGTCTAAGATTGTTGTACAATCCTGCAAACTTAGAAATGAACGCTGCCAAGATAAATTTAATGAACGACCCGCAGGCAAAGCGCGAGGCAGACAGAGCGCAAGCCAACAGAGACGAACTCAAAGAGCGGATTGCCCAGGTGATTCGTCATGATGGGACGATTGAGCCGATGAAAGGTTTGCACTTCAACCGCGCCTCCTCGCCTTCGGAATGCCTTCATAGTGTCTCTATCCCTGCCTTTTGTGCGATCGCTCAGGGCAGTAAAGAAGTTCTTTTGGGTAGCGATCGCTATCAGTACGACCCAATGAATTATCTGCTTGCTACGGTCGAACTGCCAATTATCAGCCAAATTCTGGAAGCGTCCAAGGCGCAACCGTACTTTAGCCTTCGCCTCGATCTTGACCCCACCCTCGTTGGTTCAGTGATGGTCGAGGCAGGGTATCCCTCATCGCGCAGCCGTGCTGATGTGAAAGCGATTGACGTAAGTCCGTTGAATGCAAATCTGTTAGACGCTGTGGTGCGGCTCGTCAGGCTTTTAGATTCCCCTACTGAAGCTCATGTTCTCGCACCACTGATTAAGCGGGAAATTATTTACCGACTCCTGATGGGAGAGCAAGGCAATCGGCTCCGTCATATTGCAGTTCTGGGTGGCTACACTTACCACATCGCCAGAGCCGTCGAGCGACTTCGTAAAGACTTTAACGAGCCGCTGCGGATTGAAAACATCGCACGAGAAATGGGAATGAGTGTCTCAGGCTTTCACCATCACTTTAAGTCTGTCACGGCAATGAGTCCCTTGCAGTACCAAAAGCAACTGCGGCTCCAGGAGGCTCGCCGTCTAATGCTGGGGGAAAGCCTTGATGCTACCAGTGCTGCCTACCGCGTGGGGTACGACGATGCCTCGCACTTCAACCGGGAGTACAAGCGGCTCTTTGGTGCTCCACCGATGCGCGATGTGGAGCGGCTGCGAGAAGCTGCTAGGGAGACTGCTAGTTCAATATGATCGGCCCTTTCAAGGTCTTGTAATTTCCCTCAAATTATAATTATAGGACTTACGCAATAACTCTCTGAAACTCTCATTCCTTCGTGTCCTTCTCTGACGAGACGCTGCGCGTAGCTTGCTTCTCTGTACGAGTATGCGGTTCTTTTTTCATTATTTTGCGTAAGTCCTGAATTAGTTGAAAAAATATAGTTGCTAGATAGAGAACAGTTAGAATGTTTACAGGTCAAGTGTTTGAGCGTTTTGTAGAAGAAAATCCGGTTTTGGTATAAGCTTTTCTACTTACGACTGTGTGAAATTTTGTGAGTTATTTAATCTACTTTATTTCCAACATTTTTATTGCAAAAATAAGAAATTCTGTTTTCTCGATCAAGCATTAGTTTTAAATACTTTTATCAAATATCCAAAAGTATCTAACTGCACATATTGGTTATGAGAAATAATTTTATTCACTAGCTAATAGCGAGGGTGTAACTTATGACTGTTAAAGGTTCTAAGGATAATCTTCTATTAAATAGATCAATTATTTGAGATTCGGCAAATTAATTAGTGAGATGTATGTTATGGTTTTTATAGGAATCAAAACAAGTGAAAACACAAAAAGACTTCAAGACAAGTTTGAGGCAAGCTCAAGAAAGTTTTTTTGCTCTGGTAAGTCCCCTTCAATTAGCTACATCTTTTTTTAACGAAAATCTAAAACTAGATTGAGTAGGATAGTAGCCTTTGTAACAACTTGAAGTCAATCAAAATTTATCTGGGTATGAGCCAATAAGAGTTGGCTAACCTAGCTAGAGCATTAACCGCCAAAGGCAATTACTCTTGGAGTCTAGGAAGAAAGACTCTTAGTACAGCCTGACAATTCAATAGGAATACAGAATATTTACTAACTTCGTCTTGCGGGAGTAAACATTTTCAACCGCAAACTAAGTTGAAGCAGTTGCTGACTTTTGGAACGAAAACTTCAAGCAGAATGGTGTCGTTCCATAATTTCGAGGAATTTAGCCATAGTGTTAAAAGTCGCCAAGATATTATCTAAGCCAGAGTGTTAGGGTTTGCTTTTGCAGGCATTATATTACTGCACTTGTAACTGCTACTTTTAGGCTGAAATTTATCTTGCTGCATCAATCACGAAACGAGAAGCGCTATAGATTTTCTTGGTTACTTGACATTAGCAAAATCACACAAGTTGTAGCGACCATTTAAGAGTGGATTGCAATTTGGTTGGTTGTGTGGTTCAAGGAACAAATCTGCGTTCATTTGAATTCCTGCTGCAACCACTCTTGAGGCTTGAGCAACCATTTGGGATTGGTTACAACAGCTGATAATGCTGAAGTCATAGTTTCAAAGGCTTCGTTAGTAGGAGATTAGATTTCTCTATCTCTTAAGCTATCGCTTCGTGGGTAAATATGTTCTGAATTTAAATGTTTTGCCAGGATGCGATGTGTAGCAGTAAGCCGCTATGCGTCAACGCCAATAGGCTCTACTTCCCTACGACGCCAAGGGTAAACAACTACATCAAGCTTACGATTCATCAACTAAATCATTGTAGGAAACACAACCATGACTGACGAAAAGATTAGACAAATAGCTTTCTATGGTAAAGGCGGTATTGGTAAATCTACCACTTCTCAAAACACCCTAGCAGCAATGGCTGAAATGGGTCAGCGCGTCCTGATTGTCGGTTGCGACCCCAAAGCTGACTCTACCCGTTTGATGCTACACAGTAAAGCTCAAACAAGTGTTCTTCAATTAGCTGCTGAACGTGGCGCTGTAGAAGATATTGAACTCGAAGAAGTAATGCTGACCGGTTTCCGCGATGTACGTTGTGTGGAGTCTGGTGGTCCTGAACCTGGTGTAGGTTGCGCTGGTCGTGGTATTATCACCGCTATCAACTTCTTGGAAGAAAACGGTGCTTACAAAGATGTTGATTTTGTAAGTTACGACGTTTTGGGTGACGTTGTGTGCGGTGGTTTCGCTATGCCTATCCGTGAAGGTAAGGCACAAGAAATCTACATCGTTACCTCTGGTGAAATGATGGCGATGTATGCAGCTAACAACATTGCTCGTGGTGTTCTCAAATATGCTCACACTGGCGGTGTGCGCTTGGGTGGTTTGATTTGTAACAGCCGTAACGTTGACCGGGAAATCGACTTAATCGAAACCCTGGCAAAACGTTTGAACACCCAAATGATTCACTACGTACCTCGTGACAACATTGTGCAACACGCAGAATTGCGCCGCATGACTGTTAACGAGTATGCACCTGACAGCAACCAAGCTAACGAATATCGGACATTAGGTACAAAGATCATCAACAACAAGAATCTGACTGTCCCCACACCTATCGAGATGGAAGAGTTAGAAGAATTGTTGATTGAATTCGGTATCCTGGAAAGTGACGAAAATACCGCAATGCTAGTTGGTAAGTCTGCGACTGAAGCACCTGTTTAAAGTATTGCTAAGTAAATAATGGTTTAGGGTGGGCTGTTGCCCACCTTTTTCCCACTTTTTGCATTTCTTTGTTTGAATCCTTAATAGAAATATATAGCGATCGCTCGTACTCTGCAATCAACAGCTACGCATCTATAGGAATCCGCTTTGATTCCTGAAATTATTTGCGTAGGGAGGGAACAGGGAACGGGGAACAGGCAAGAAGGAATAAAAGTGTACTGAGTTTTTTTCAAAAATCAAATACGAGTCCTATATGTAGAAGAGATGTTTAGAGATTTTAAAATCGGCGGTTACAAATTAGAAGATACAAATGTTTCTGGCAATCGCTTAATATCTCTAATCTTAATCATTTTTAACTAGAAATTGGTAAAGTATTTATTAGCAACAATGACAGCTATACATCCCTACTCCCAAGTGGAAACATCTCGCAACAAATTAGGAATTTCTCCTTGAGATAAGGGAAACTCTAGCAAAGTTTCTCTAATACCTAAATATCCAGATTCCGCAAACGATAAAAGCATTCGTGAAAGCGCTAGCCAAACCTCCGGTTCGTATTCCCAATCACGATAACGTGAAGCTTGACCGGCAATTGAACGTAGTGCCCAGAAATAAGAATTTCTCACCACCGAACCACCCTTCTTAAACTCTGGTAAATCTTCGTGGTGAATAAAAAGTATTTTATTTTCAATTCTGGCTCTCATAGCAATTTTAGATTTTAGATTAAACATAAATTTTAAGTATGGCCATTATGGCTTTAGTTTAACGCATTATGTTGTACGGCAGAGCATCGTAGTTTCCAAAAAATGCTGTAAAACCTCACTTTTCTATAAAGGTAGGAAAGTGAGGTTTTCTAAATCATGTGAAAAGACATAAGAATGTAAAGACTTGGCAATAATAAAATCTCTACATTGAATACCTAAAAATTGGCGTTTAAACCCACACGAAAAGTAAATCCAGGGCTATATATGCGATTAACTCGCTCATATTGCTCACCGAGTAGATTTTCTAAGTAAACTGTTAGTCCTAAATTGCTAGTTAGAGGTATACGCCCGCTCAAATCTAAATTCACGAAAGACGGTGCAAAATCTGTGGGCTTGTCAGTAGGGTTAGCAAAGATGGATCTGCGAGCGCCACTATTGTAGGTAACATACAAGTTAGCTTGCCAACCTGAATTTTGATAACCCACACCAGTTTGCAGTACAGAGTAGGGAATCAAACCTAATTGTAAACCTTTCTCTGTTCCTGTTTTTATTTGGGAATCTGTATAAGTATAGTTGAGGAAAGTTGACCAGCCAGTGGCAATTTTTAATTGCAATGCAGCCTCTAAACCATTGGTATCTACTAATCCAATGTTTGCCCATTTTCCGGCGATGACTCCCAAGCGATCGCCTATACTACTACCAAAGTAAGTAAACTGTCCAATCAGATTTTCCGAAAAATTAACATCGACTCCCGCAGTCCAAGTTGAGCCAATTTCTGGTCTTAAATCAGGATTAGGTTCCCAACCATGAACTGTATCATAAACATACAACTGATCTAACCCAGGATTGCGTTGTCCCCCTGCCCAACTTCCACGGACTGCTACCATTGGTGTGACGGCATAACGTAACCCAACACTAGGGTTGAGATAATTTCCAAATTGGCTGTCAAAGCTTTGTCTTAGCCCTAAATCTATCAGAAAATTATCGCTAATATTCCAAGTATTGACAGCAAATAAAGCTGCATTGAACAAACTCCGATCTTCAGTTTCGTTATTGCCAATCCTACTAGGATTTGTACTCAAAACATCACCGATTAAATCGGTATTTTTCAAATCTAATCCCCAACGCAATTTATTATTGGAGGTAACTTTCCACTCATGATCTACCCTGGCTGTGAGTTGTTGTGTATCTAAAGCTCCTATACGGTAAAACGATCCTGTAGGCCCATAGGTGCTGAAATAATCTTGGTTATAACCAATTGAGGTTGTTAGGTTAGAGCTTTCGCCATTACCTAGCCGAGTTTTCCAAGATAAGCCAACATTTAAACCATCGTGGTCTAATCTATCTTGTTGGAGAGGAAAGCCAAAATAAATTAAGCCGCGACGACTGCTGAGTTTAGTAACATCTAAATTCAATGAATTTTTTTTATCTAAATCTAGCCCAATGCTACCAAAGTATGTACTTGTAGCGGTATCTGCATTTGATAAAAACCCCTGACTATCACGATTGGCTGCACCTACAGGGACGCGGTAACGGTTATCTGTAAAGAATCTTTCAAAGCTAAAGTTGTATTTGACCTTATCAGATGAACCACCATAAGTCACTTGTTGATTATTTAAACTTAATGAGCCAAATTCTGCGCTACCACTAAATTTAGGTTTGCCATAACCTTCCTTGGTAATGATATTGACAACTCCTCCAAAGGCTGAGGAACCAAATAAAGCGGAGGCTGTACCGCTATATAATTCCACTCGTTCAATTGCCTCTACAGGAATGCTATTTAAATCAGTTCCACCATGATAAATGTTGACATTAGTATTAATTTGTCTACCATTAATCAAAAATACAGATTGATTAATTGAGGCTCCCCGGTAGTATGTACCTGTGTGAATATCTGCACCATGACCTGCATCATTGATTGCAAAACCAGGCATTCTTTTCAAAATATCGGCTAAACTTGCAGCGCCCTGCTTTTTAATTTCTTCTCGATCGATTACGTAAGTTGGAGTAGATTGGGGTAGGTTGTCTGGTTCTGCGATCGCTTCTATAGAAATGTCTGCATCATCGCTCGGAGTTTGCTCTGTTTCTGGCTGAGTTTCTTCTGGATTAACTTCAATCGGTACAGATTCTTGAGTTAATAATTCGGCATTAGTGGCGGGTAGCTCAATTTCACTCAAACTCGGAATATCTGAAATAACTTCGGTTGATTTATTAGTATTTCTCTGCTCAATTTCACTCTCAACAGCATAACTAGGAGATGCTATCAGTAAAGGTAAAGCAACTGTTAGCAACAAAAAATCCTTTTTCACGTTCTCTTTCACACCAAGTAAAAACAGTCACTACGTAGCATTGTGGCTGTAATAGTAAAATCGTGTCAAAAGACACGCTGTCATAGTTTTTCTAAGCAGCAACTAACCGTCTCTAAAAGTATGAAAAGGCAAAATCAAGGGTAATTAAACTCTTTTTCTCCCCACCTTCTTTCTGAAGTTTTAAGCTAAGGCTCCCTTAAATGGGACTTCTCGATGCCCTCTGCCGATCCGAACCGTATTTAAAAAAGGGGTTGACTGGAGAATATATAATCGTTCGGGCGTGTATGTAAAGTACGGTAATCTGTTAAGTATGGCAAGAGATTATTCAACTTACTAGCAAGCAGTGGAAGAATTTGTCACTGTTATCTCCACCATAGCAAGTGAAATAAATAAACTTAATTACAACAACAATGATAGTACTTAAGGAGCTATTATGACTGCACTATCGAATGTAATCTTTACTATTGCTCTTAACGATCCAGAGTTAGATCCAGAAGAAAAGCAGGAAATAGTACAGAATTTATTGAATCGACTCAGCAACCTGGAGGAAGTAGAGCGAGTTGTACGTACAGAAGACCTGAATCCAGAAGAGGGAAGCAAACCAGGGATTTCGTTTTTGGTAGGAATGCTGACAGCAGAAGTGAGTGTAAAGAATATTAAAGGATTTTTGGGTTTTTTAGGCGATCGCTTGGGTGACAAACCAATCAAGGTGACAGTAGAAGCCAATAATAAAAAGGTTGTGCTTGAAGCTAGTAGCCGCCAAGAGCTATTAGAGGCCGAGAGAATAGCAAAGGAACTGCTAGCAACCGTTCAGGGAGACTCGAATGCCTAAGAAGGTTGCACTGCTGATTGGAGTGAGCGAATACGAAGCTGGCTTACCGCTAGTTCCGACAGCTGATAAGGATGTCAAAGCAATGCAGCGAGTGTTAGAAAATCCGCTGTTAGGTAATTTTGACAAAGTAGAAGCACTGGTAAATCCAGATTTAATGACAATGCAAATAGCTATTCAAAAGCTATTTGCAGATTGTAAAAAGGAGGATTTTACCTTTTTGTTTTTCTCTGGTCATGGAATTACAGATGATCATGATGGCAGGCTTTACCTGGCAACTCGTAGCACTCGCAAAGATGCCTTCCATTCAACAGCAGTGCCAGCTAATTTTGTGCAAGATATTATGAAAAGAAGTCCCTCCAGACAGCAAGTTGTGATTCTTGACTGTTGTTATAGTGGAGCTTTTGCTGTGGATTGGCAAGCAAAGTCTACTTGTGAAGGGTGTGCGCTACTTGCATCTTCTACTGCTGCAAGACAATCCTTTGAAGCTGAAGAAGCAGGCATTTATACTCATTACATAGTAGAGGGGATTGAAACTGGTGCCGCAGATCGAGATAAAAATGGCCGAATTACTATTGATGAATTGCATGAGTATGCCAAGGAGAAAGTGCAAGCAATCAGACCGGCAATGAAGCCAGAAATCCAAACATTTAAAGAAGGCTACAAGATTGCGATCGCAAAAGCTCCAAATCCTAAAGAAAGCTCTAGGATTCCAATTGTTAAAACTCCAACTAATAAAACTCAGGTATGGAGATGTATCTACACACTCACTGACCATGCAGATACAGTCAATAGTGTTGCCATCAGTCCTGATGGTCAAATTCTTGCTAGTGGTAGCGCCGATAAAACCATCAAAATTTGGAATCTGAAGACTGGAACACTCTTGGAGACTCTTGAGGGTCATTCACATACAGTGAATAGTGTTGTCATCAGTCCCAATGGTCAAATACTGGCCAGTGGTAGCGCTGATAAAACCATTAAAATTTGGAATCTCAACACGAGAAAACTAGTTCGCAACCTTGGAACTTGGTTCTCTACTGCACATTCAGACTCAGTATATTCTTTAGGAATTACCCCAGATAGTCAAACTCTGATCAGTGGCAGTCGGGATCATACAATCAAGCTATGGAATCTAACGACGGGAAAAGAGATTGGAAAGCTACCTGAAGACTCTTGGGCAGCTTCTTCCCTGGCAATCACTCCCAATGGTCAGGCTATTGCCAGCGACAGTTTAGATCGTACTATTAAGTTGTTTAGTCTAGACACTAAGGAATTATTGCAAACTTTTGCTGGCAATTCTAACTTAGTTTGGGCGATCGCTATCAGTCCAGATGGCAAAACTCTCGCTTGTGGGAGTCAAGAACACACTGTTAAACTGTGGAATTTAAATACTGGGAAACTGCTGCACACCCTCACTGACCATTCCAAACCGATTCATTCCATTACTTTCAGCCTGAATGGTCAAATCCTTGCTAGTGGTAGTTATGACAATACTATTAAGCTGTGGAATGTAGAGAATTGGGAACTTATTTGTACCTTGAGTGGACATAGCGATGGAGTAAACTTTGTCGCTTTTAGTTCAGATTGTATGACTCTTGCTAGCGGTAGTGATGATAAGACAGTGAAAATTTGGCAGTTGTGCTGACTAAGCTAAAACACATCTAATTTGCATGTGGGGTGGGCATCTTGCCATTGGTGTCAAGTTAAGCTCAAACTTCCTATGTCAATAAGCATTTAGGCTTAAAAATTCGGTTTTCAAGGGACAAAAAACGAACTTTTTCATGGACTATTAATGCTTTGTTTATTAGCATCACTCCCAGCTTGCGTATAAAAGTCAGAAAAAAGTTCACCTTTATACTTCGTTCCTCACAAAACCTATCGTTGACAAATGGGTTTTAACGTTAAGTTGACACTAATGGCATCTTGCCCGCCCTGATTATGCAACTTGAATGCTGATTAGCTTAGAGGTTGTTTGAAAAGTATTTTACTATGACTTTAGGCACTTTTATATCTCAAAAGGAATCGCCAATGAAAGCACATCATACCCCACTTGGAGGCTGCGGCATTCCACCGTTCAATAGCAATTCTTCCTTTCGTTGCTGATAATAGTTTTAGAGCTAATTATTCAAGAGGTCTGATTGTGGTCTTTGCTCAAACCAGTCCCCCAGATATAATAACAACTCACCTCACGTTAGACGAGTATCGGGCTATGGAAGAAACAAACCCCGAACGCCATGAATACCGTAACGGAGAGATTATTACTATGTCGGGAGGGTCGGAATCTCACAGTGCGATCGCCAGCAACTTCTTAATTTACTTAGGGTTTTTGCTGAGAGACACGGATTTTCGTTTGTATAATAGCGACTTGCGAGTTTGGATTCCTGAATATCAGTGTGGGACTTATACCGATTTGATGGTTGTTAATGGCGAACCAGAGTTCAATGGCAATCGCAATGATGAAATTTTGAATCCAATGCTTATTGTCGAAGTTCTATCACCCTCGACTGAAGCTTATGATCGAGGGGACAAATTCAGAAAATATCGCTCGATTGCCAGCTTTTGTGAATATCTGCTTGTAAGCCAAACTGAACCCTATATTGAGCAATATCACAACTTGGATCGTAACAGTAACGATTGCTGGCTATGGCAAGTTCACTCTAACCTTGAGCGGACGATTATGTTGCACAGTTTAAACGTAGAAATTCCCCTGACTGAAATCTATCGTCGGATTAATTTTTAGACATCTATCTTCTTAATTTCAGAGCGTAAACTCGTCACCAAAAGAAGCACTCCCAAGAAAGCTAGAAAAAGTAAACAGCATCCAACCCAAACAAATATGCTTTTGGGTTTGCCAATCGTATCTGTCTTCTATCGTCGGGATTCGGTAAATCACTTACCGGACTTGATATCATTGATTACAGGATATGGCAGAGGGAATAGAATAACTTTGCACAGATTGAGCCACAAGCATAACATCACCATTAGCATCGACAATCCATCCTTGAGCCTCTACAATGCGATCGTCAGATTTGGTCATAGATGCAGTAGATGATTTATCCGTGACTCTATATGTTACTTGTTCGGGCAAATCTACCCAACCAGTAATCACTGCTCGTCCTCGCAACGGTTCATTAGGACTTTGAGGTAATCCACCGCGTCCGGTGGCGATAAAACTACTGGCGTTTTGTCTTCCTCTGGGTGTGCAACCTTGGGCAAGTTGTTGGGATGCATCCACGAGGTTAGAGGGTAGTTGAATTAAGCCGCGACTGGGGTCAGTATCTGGACTGTTGATAGTTACTTCGCCAGTGACTCCCAATTCCGAACTCGCTGTAATGTCACTTTTTTCGGTTGGTTTTGGGCGTGACTCAATACCGAAAATACCTTGAGTATTAATTTGGACATTTCCACCTGCACCTGAAAAAGCATTAGCGCTGATGTCACTGTTTTCTTCGGGGATACTAACAATAAATTTAGACTTAATATTAATACTACCACCATCTCCACGCTGTTGTGCTGTGCCTGCGGTGGTGGAAATTTCACTGCCACGGCGCAGCAGTAAAAGCTCTTTTACTGATAGAGTAATGTTTCCTCCATTACCGGATGTCGTTTGCGAGGTAATACTTCCCTGGTCAAGACTCAGAGAGCTTGCTTGTACTTTAAAATCGCCTGCTCTTCCAAGTCCTGTGCTGCTACTGGTTATCTGTGCGCCATTTTTGATAGTCAACTGCCCAGTTTCAATCGTTAAATTCCCGGCATCTCCCACGCCTGTGGTTTGAGTTGTCAAGAGGCTGGGCATCTGACCGTCGGCTGAGGTGCCATTTAGCTCTATAGAGTTAGAAGCATTCACCGTTACGTTTCCTCCTCGTCCCTCGCTCACAGTACGGGCAGACACAAATGCTCCATCCAGGACTTGCAATTTCTCAGTTTTAATTGTCAATTCTCCGGCAGATCCAGTACCTGTGCTTCCAACAAGTAAGCCGCTTCTGTCCTGACCATTTGCCGATGTTCCAATCAGTTGCACTGATTCGGAAGCGGTCACACTCAACCTCCCCCCCGACTGAGCCGAGCCTAAATTGGAAGCTGAGGCTCTTGCCCCATCCCGGACAATAAAGAAGCGAGTTTCAATCGTCAAGTCTCCAGGTTGACCGGAACCTTCCCCCAAAGCAAACAGACCACTAGGTGTCGGATTATCAGCGGATGTTGATGTTCCAATCAGTTGCACCGAATCAGAGGCTCTTACAAACAACAGTCCTCCTTGTCCGGAACTAGTCTTAGCACTAGCAGTTGAGACTTGTGCCCCACCCTGAACAATCAATTGCCCAGTTTCAATGCTCACCGAACCGGCATCTCCGACACCATCAGTCTGAGTTATGATTCTGCTAAAATTCGCACCATCAGCTGATGTTCCACTCAGTTCCACAGAATCAGAGGCTCTTACAGTCACAGTCCCCCCCTGTCCGGAGTTAAAAGTACCAGCTGCTATCTCTGACCCATCCCGGATAATCAACTTTCTAGTGTCAATCGTCAAATTTCCACCAGTTCCGACACCATCAGTTTCAGCTAACAGACGGCTTGCTCCAAGGACTTCCACCAACTCAGAGGCGCGGACGGTAAGTGTCCCTCCCGCTTTTGCTCCTGTGTTATTAGCTACAATCTCTGAACCATCAGCGATTGTGACACGTCTACCCTGCACCTGGATATTGCCGGTGCCTAGTTGAGAACCGACACCTCGTTCAAAACTGGTTTGGATTGTAGCTCCTTTGGTGAGGGATACGTCTGCTAGCGCTACATTATCAGGAAAACTCAAACGCAGATTTTTGTCATCTATATTCAGCCCTACCGTTCCTTCTCCTGCTAATCCTCCCAATTCGACTCGACCATTGAGAACGGACAATTTCCCCCCTTCTAAGTTCACATCACCACCTACCAACAACAAACTTTGATTGGCAGGAAGTCGCAGACCTGTTGTAGATTGATTGGTAATCGATTTGGCAATTTGATTGAATAGCAAAGCTGAAGGATTGACTGTTAGGAGTGGGGGAGAATTAGGAACTGAGGCACTAAACAAGCCTTGCTCACCAAACCCAATGGCATTTGCTGTTGTTGCTACAAACGAACCTCCTATATTAAGTTGGGCATTCGGCCCAAAGATAATCCCCGATGGATTAATCAGAAATAAGTTAGCACTACCTAAGACACCGAGTCTGCCGAAAATCTCGGAGCGGTTCTCCCCTGTCACCCGACTAATAATATTCTCAATCCCATTCGGATTAATGAAAACGACTCGTCCTCCTTCTTTAACGTTGAACTGCTCAAAACTGTGGAATAGATTGCCCCCCCGAATTGCTCCACCGTTTATCAGGTCAAAGTTAGGAGCTAAAGGTGTAACAACAGAACTTTCCTGACCTAATGTATTATCGGGTACTATCTGGGCTAAAGCACACTCGTTGGCTCCTGCGATCGCTGCAACTAAAGTTAATAAGCTTGCCAACCTCAACTGCCACCACTGATAAAATAGGCTTTGAGAGAACACGGGGAAAGTCTCCTTAAAGAATATTTGTAAATTTTTTATCAAGTTACTTGATGATTATTGATGAAACTGAGGAAATTTTGGACAGCGAAGAAGAATAGTAGCCATACTCAATTCATACCCCGCCGAGAAATTCTTTAAGTGGGGTCATTGTTTTTGGAATGTAGTGTCTAAAATTTGGGTTTGCTTAGGCACTACAAGACCAAGCTAATCGAAGAGGTTAGACCCTCAGAAAAAAGCTCAATATCGAGACTGGGTATGAAATTAGGCTTGTTCTCAAGAGTGGCAAATTGGGTTCCCTGGAAGGACAAAGCACCAGTGTTGCTGTTGTAACTGAACTCGTTAGTGGAAGTAGTGCCAAACCCAAATGTGGAAGTCTGAATTTTGTCGCTCTCCAAGTTGCTGAAGTCCTTGATGATGTCAATGCCTTCAGACCTAAAGTTGAAGACAAATGTATCAGCACCTGCATCGCCTGTAAGTGTGTTGTTCCCAGCATCGCCAACGAGTGTGTCGCTACCAGAACCCCCATTTAAGAAGTCGTTACCAGCACCGCCTTCGAGCGTGTCATTACCAACCCCACCAACCAAAATATCGTAGTCCCCATAGCCAAGCAAGTGGTCATTGCCATCGTCGCCAATCAAAAAGTTGTGAGCGGCATTCCCCTCAATTCGATTGTCCAGGGCGTTGCCTATGCCATTCATATCGCTGCTACCTGTGAGAATCAAGTTCTCTAGGTTGTCACCCAATGTGTAGCTGAACGAAGACTCAACCGTATCGGTTCCTTGATTTAAGTATTCTATAATCTTATCGATAAGCGGATTGCTGACTACATTGAGTACATTGTCCGCAAAATTCTGCTTCCCGTATACATAAGTAATATAAGTGTCGTTGCCAGTTCCACCAATTAGGGTATTAACCCCATTACTGGCATCAAGGATGTCATCGCCTTCCTCGCCATACAATACATTGCCACCGTTGTCTTTTCCACTATTCAAATAATCATTGCCCAAACCACCGTACAGTTCGTCACCATTTGCACCACCGTAAAGGCTGTCATTGCCCGGATCGCCATACAGCGTATCGTAACCATCGTTGCCATACAGTACATCGTTGCCTTCCAAACCATAAATATTATCGTCTACCGAGGTACCTTGGATTGTGTCAGAACCTGTGGTGCCGTAGATGAATTCGGTTTTTCCTGACCTCATTTGCGCGACATCAGGGACAACAACAGATGCATTTATATTTACATGGTTATAGTTGTGATTTATAGGATCAATACTGATAACGCTATCATCACTAAAACTATTACCATTTTGAGAGAAGTTTCTAATGATGTCAAAACCATCAGTACTATACACGTACAAGCCAGAATCAAAAACGAGGACATCAATTACATTGTTGAAGACAAACTCATCACCACCACCAAAACCATCAAGAGTGTCATCACCTAAATCGCCGAAGATGGAATCAGTTTCTGAAGTCCCAGTCAGATTGTCGTTACCAAAAGTACCGTTAATAAATGCCATGTCCATCGCTCCTTGTCAAACTATGGTTCAGTGCAGAATTAAGTTTATTTAATGTAAGTTCGACGGCAAACAAAAGCCAGAAAGCTTGCTCTCAGAGGAATTGAAGCAATGGGGGGGGAACAATAACTAATATTTCTGGAGAATGGATTAAAAAAAAGAATAAAAATACAGAGACTAAAAAATATTTAAAAAAAATCATGCGCCAGTGCGATGCCGAACACGAGTGCGTCTCCAAGAGTTGGCAGCAAACTACACTTTTTATTCTTTTGTGACACCTCCTCAAATTTCCATTTCCTCTTCTGGTAATTCTTTTGCAATTATGGATAATGAACAACTTTTTGGGAGTGCTAGTGCATTTTCTTTCATGATTGATATATGTTAAAAAGCTGGTTACAACCGCTAATCAACAGCATACTTGAATGGGGAAACAACCGTTTACAAGTTGCATAAATGAAACAAAAGTTTTTAATGTCATACCAGAGAATATTCAGAGATTGCAAAAATTAATGAATAATTCAAAAAAAGAAGAAGTTTTAATTTGATTTTCTATTTCTACATCCAGAATTCCCCAGATGCTTGGTGAATCATTCCCAATATTGGGAAACTTGTAGTGGGAAAAAAGCTCATAAATTCCCACTACCAGAAATTATTAACGGGCAAGTCCCAGATACTCCTGGTTATTTTTACCCGCTTTTGGATTAATATTATTTCTTAAGTTGCTCGTAATTTTAAGCGATGTCTACGACGGGCTACGCCTACGCACTCCAGAGATAATCAAGAAAACCCTTATATGGTTAGATATAGCTCCCTCTGTCACTCTCCGAAAACTTGTGCCATTTCTGAATTCTAGAGCTTTTAAAGCATATCTTCAGAGCAAAGTTTTTGCTTGAGCTTCTTGAGTCGACTATGGATGTCATTTAAGAGCAATAATGTATCTTGCAACGTTTCATTAGCTGCACTTACTGTCAGTACTTCTTTAGCGCTAACTTCTTGCGCTTGTCGCATTGCTGAGACTGATATTTCAATATCTTGATGATAAGCACTTTCGATTTGCTGCTCAAGTTTACTGGCAATACTATTATACAAAGAACGAATTTCTTGAATAATAGCTAGCTTAAAATCTGGCAAGGCGATTTGTAGTTTTTGTTGGTAACTAACCGCTTGCCTTGATGGCCCTAACTCTTGCGTTTTCCTGATGATGAGGTCAGCAACAAAAGTAGATGGTTCGCACTCTGCCAATATTTCTAAAGCATCAAAGTTTATCCACGGATGTTCATGAGAAGTTACTTTCTCTCCCGAACTTTTACCATCTACTATATTGCTACTGACATCAGTTAAAAGTTGTAAATCCCTGAGAATTGCTTTCTGAACTTTCTTAATAGTTTCAAAAAGAATGGGTTTATGAACACTCAGACAGTTATTAATCGCTTCCCTGAGTGAATTTGTCAAAAATAACTGGAAATGTCGTTTAATCTCCTCAACTTTAAAGTTAGCAATGGCAGCAATTGCTTCAGTTTCTAAGCGGTTCATAAACTCATTCATCCACTGACAAGCTTGATCGCACATTTGATTAATATCATCTTTCATCACCTTTATATGCTGTGCAATCTTAGCGGATAATTCCGAGGTTGGATCTTCGCATTGGTCAATGGCTCGACTTAAACGCTCTCGGTCTGTTTGCATAGCATTACGCAGAAGCAACAAGCTATCGCTAAATTCTTGTAACATCTGTTCTAGATGATCGGTGGCTCGGTCGAGTTGAATTAAATCACGCTGCAAATGAATACTTTCTTCCAAAGATTTGCGAAATTCATTGAAGGATTTTTCTAATTTTGGTGCAGAAGCAGGATTTGGCCTGGGAAGAGATTCAAGACGACAAAACTCATCGAAAGCACTGATTCCAAAAAGTTGAGGATTAGGAAACAAGCGGCTAATCTTTTTTTGGGTGCTTTTTAATAATCTTTCTACCTCTTGTTCTGTCTGAATATTATCCATCATATTCAGAGTAAAAAAGACTTTGGGAAAATCTTGAGGTAAGACAGACATTTGCAAAAATTTTTGTTCTGATTCTGCAAACGGAGAGAGGGCTGATACTACGAATACTACTGCATCAGCTTGTAAAAGATAAGTATGAACTTGACGATCAAAACGCTTAAAAACATCCCCAGTTCCAGGAGTATCCACAAGACGTACCCCTCGCAACCATTCAACGGGCGTCTCAATTTTTAAATGGCTAGCTGTCTGAGGAAGAGTTTCTAAAATTGAACTAAGTTGCTCTGACTTTAGTTCCTCTGTTTCTATCTGAATTTGCCCACCATCACTCAAACAAACATGAATCTTCGGTTCTGAACCATACTGAATGTGATTAATTGTCACTGTTTCTGTTGTCACGTCTGTGGTAACAACAGATTGCCCTAATAAAGCATTAATTAATGTTGATTTACCTCGTTTGAAGTCACCTATAACAACGAGAACAAAGTCTGCTTCCAAACGAGTGAGAATTTGGGAAATTTGACTCTGTATCTGTTTGAGTAGCCTTTTACCTATAGTATTTTGAACTTTTTCTAGGCGCAATCCTTCGGAAAAATCATTGATAATTTCTAGAAACTCTTGGTGCAAATAGCTGAAGTCATAGCTGATATATTTAGTTGGTGATTCCATAAAAAGCCTTAATATCCTTTAGGTAGTACGCGAACAACCCGCTCGCACAAATTATCAGTTTCTTCTTTGCTGCGTGCATCTTGTAAAGACGATTCCGACCGCCAGGAATGGAAAATATCACACTCAGCAAACAGGTGGAGTGCAGCAATTCGTTTGGAAATCAACGGGTGAGTATTGAAAAGCTCTATCAGATGGAGGGGAGTAGATTGAACTTTATTCAATTGTTTACGAAATTCCTCAATATTGATTTTTCCCAAGTAATCGCCACCACCAGTTATCAATTTTATCAGGGCACTTTCCGCCGTATTGATATCACCAGAACAAATCAATCCGGCGCGATCGCAAGTAATTTCTGCACATCGACTCCAGCGTTTAAAAAATATCGTCAGTCCGCCTTGAATAATTGGTTCCAACATTCCGTGAGTTGGAACTACTTGTAAAACTCCTTGTGCTAATTGGTTTGTCATAATTTCACAAACAGTGTTATAAACACCATGCAAATTGTGAATATGACCGCATTCATGACCAATAACAAACTTGAGTTCTTCAGGTGTAAAAGATTCGACAATATCACTTGAAAGAACAATAATTGGTGCAACGTCATCAGTGGCGATCGTGTATGCATTAGAAGTAGAATCTCGGTAAATAAAAATCTGCGGAACACCAATACCCAATCTATGAGCGCAATCTTCACCAAGGGCGTGGATTTTAGGATACTGCTGCGGGCCAACAGCAATACTTTCCATCAGATGTAGTTGCTGGACAACAGGAACCGCCCAACCAACTAAGGTTTGCACCATTGCTCTAACTGGCCCCATAGCCATCAATTGCTGGCGTAGTTTTTGATCTAGAGAAAAGGCATAGTCGGGAATTCCACCTACTAAGTGAGCAGATATTTGGCGATCGCGTATTTCCAAATAATGACCAAAATTGAGGTCAACAGCCGCAGTCGGATTGGGAACTGATGGATTTTCCATAATTCATATCTAAAACTGTAAAATTCGTTGTATGGAGTGTGAGGTACGATCAAATCTCAAACCTCACAGCCTTGCAAATTTTTAAACACTCATGATTTCGACAAGTTCTTGAGAGCGTCTTTGGGCGCTACCAAGAATTCTCTCTGTTTCTGCCCGAATTTCATCAAGTTCTTTATGTTCTGCTTCGGTTTGAGTTTCATTTTGCTGCCGTTTTCGGTTGAGTTCATAAAGAGTACTCTGAGTATTATCCAGTAAAGCCTCGACCTCTTGACTTAGTGTTTGTTTGAGATGCTCAAAACTTGTAGAAATGTGATCCTCAACTTTATGATTAATCGGATTTGATTTCAGTTGTTTTTCAATTTCCTTGATAATAGCTTCCTTGTAATTTTCCTTAAAGGTTTCCAATTGCTCACCACCAAACACCAATTTGGTGAGCCAACCTCCTGTAAAAACGGACACAACACTAATAGCAATAAGTGCAGGCCAGGTAATTGGGAACCCGATTAACCCAGCTAATACCCCAGCACCAATTGCTGTACCAACGCTACCAGCCGCACCAACTGCTGCACCTTTAACACCAGCCGTCCGAAAACCTGACCAGATACCACCAAATCCAGTGAATACAGCTAAAGCAGCAGCAATCGCTTCTCCACCTGCATTTCTTTTGCGATTAGAATTAGCTTCAACATCAATAAATTGCATTTCAATGCGATTTAAGACTGTAACTACAGAGTTAGCAAAATCTTTTAATCGGTCTACTTCTTCTACCAACCCCCGTTGAATCTCTATCTGAATTTTATCTGCCAACTTTTGCCCTGCATTTTGCAAGCTAGTAGAAACTTTGCGACCCAGTTTTTCAGCCAAAGCTTTCTTGTTATTCAAGTCCTTGGAAGTTATTGTTGTTGAATCAATGACTTGCAGGGCTGTTTGCTTCAAATCATCTTCTAGCTTATTGAGTAAAGGTCTGACATTATATCTGACATTTTCAGCCGCTTTATCAATGAGCTGCATTTCGTCTTTTTTTCGGCTTCGCAACTCTGCAATTTCTGCAATAGAGGTTTCGTAGGTTTTCTCAAAATCTTCTAACTTCATTTTGAGGGCACTTTCTTGAATGTTAATTGTTGATAAAATTTCTCCAGATGTAGCGATCGCTCTATTTAAAGGTACTTGCAACTCAATTGCTCCTCGCTCTCTAACCAGAAATTGCTCTAAAGCCTTTTCAAATTCAACAAAACGGCTTTCAGCAAGCAATTCATCATCTTTGCTATGCTTCGCTTCTAAAGCTTGGTAAGCAGAAAGACCAAAAACTTTTGGGTCTCCAATCTTTTTCAAGTAAACTTCATATTCTGCCGAGTTTTCACCCCACTGTTGTGCCGCTCGCTCTAACACATATTCTCTAATACGCTTTTTCACACTGGCAATTACTTTGTCAGCATCTCCAGGTCGATTGCAGCGGTCAATTCCAGTAACTACAAAAATCACACGACCCAAGTCATTTGTTAATAGTTTGTTCTCTAAAAAGTCCCGTTCGACTTCTGAAACAGGTGATTGAGCCATGATTACTAAAATAGCAGCATCAACTCTAGGTAACACTGAAAGTGTTACACCAGTCATGCTAGGGTCGTCATTCAATCCTGGTGTGTCAATAATATCTACATTGTTTTTACAATAAGTAGCTGGATAATATACAACAGCCTCTTTCACCGTTGCCGCCTTTGCTTCAGCTTCTGGTGTTAACTTCGTCACATAATTAGCAAGTTCGTCAATAGCTATCTTCTCTTTTTCGCCATCTATAAATTCCACTTCCACATAGGAATTTAAACTATAAGTAACGCGATTGAGAGTAGCGGAACATGGTTCAATATCTGATGGTAAAATTTCCTGACCTAGTAGAGCATTAATAAATGTACTCTTGCCGCGTTTAAACTCTCCAACAACTGCAACCCAGAAAGTCTTCTCCTCAATTCGTTGTAAAACATCATCAATTGATGAAATTGACTGGTGGAGATTAAGTTTTTCCGAAAATGATCGCAGTCTCTTCAAATCAACGACTAAGTTATTCGCTAGTTTGTTGTAATCTGTGAGTGATGCTAGAGGAGCATTATGATTATTTCCAGCTTCCATTTTCAATCCTCTCTAGGTGATTTATTGAATAAATATTTAGGTTTTAAATCATCAAATTTCAGTCTTTGTCGCTAAGTCTGTTAATGCCCAAGAGACTCAAAATCTGGAGCAAAATAAACAAAATTTGCTGTAGCTTGGGCTTAACATCTCTTAGCTTGCTGGTCACTGTTTGGTTGGTGCGATACGGCGGGCTTTACCTACCCGAAGTTTATTCGCTAGCTACCTTTGCAAGCAGTCTGATGAGTAATACATCTTGCGATGCACTGTTTTCGGATGAGGTTTTGGATTATTGTCAGTATTTCTTGATATAGTTGGCAGTTTTATCTTATTAGAGATGCCAAAGCCTATGTTATTGAAGGCTTGCTGCTGTTCAGCAAAAATGATAATTTTACAGACTACTTTACAAAGGTCGTGCAGTTTGATAATATTACTTGTTTGTAGTTAAACGAGTACCACATTTAATACAAAACCTACAAGTGGATTCATTCGCATAACCGCAATTTATACAAGTTTTTTTCTCAAAATTATCGTGCTTATCCAGATTGATATTTTGGTAAAGTTGCTCAGATAAAATCAAAGCATTATTTAGAATAGTTTGCGTTTCGTTACGCATTGTATCGAGTATTTTCCGCTGATTTTCAGCCAAAGCTTGTTGTTTTCCTTGGACTTTAGCAAGTGTATTCTGAACGTTTTCAATCCAGGAATTAATTTCTCGATCTACTTTAACTTTTAGGACTTCTAAATTTTTGTATACTTGATAAATGTACTCATCAACTGCTTGTTTAGTTTGGTGCGATCGCAATTGGTTTTCAATCTCTGCAATTACCTTAGATTTATAATTAGTTTTCAAGTTCTTGGCTTTTTGCAAATTGCCAAATCCCACACCTACAGCTTTTCCTAAAGAATCAAATAAAGAACCAGCTACATCACCGATGACACTAGATAAACCACTCAATTCAGATTTAAAAATAAATGTTTCTGAACTGCAAGTAAATAAAATTAGTAAATTACTAGATTGCTCTCGATTGAATTGCTCAAAAGCTTGATTAAGCGAGTTACTTCTTTGCAGTGACGAGGTTTGAAAACCTAAATCATCATCAATTTGAGTTAAATGTATTTCAACACTATGCATCACTTCAGGCGCTATTTCTAGCAAACTCTGCATTTGCCATACTGCTGCTGATAACTCTTGCTTGATGACATTTTGAATTTGCTCTACTATTATTTGGCTAGCGCTTTGCACAGCACTTGAGATGTATGTAGCACATTGTTGCTGTAATTTTATGCCATCCGTAGAATTTACCTCTATTGATTCAATAACTCGCTCAACAGTCTGTTTTAAGCGATTTTCTAACTGTTGTATTAATAAATTTACTTGGCTTTTAATTTTGTCATTATTAGGATTAACCAGCAATATTTTTTTTGTTTTTATTTTGTTGAAATTTAAAATTATATTTTGAAGTTGATAACATTTATTACTGAGATTTTGTTGTTGTAGTTCTAATTCATATTGCTGATTATTAATTATTTGGATAATTTCTGTAGCTATAGCGCTTACGTTATTAACAACCACTTGTAAAATAATTTTTTCCCGATCTTCTCGCAGAAGCTTCTGTAGCGCCAATTCAAATTTTCCAAAATGGCTCTGGTTTAAAAGTGCATCATTGTTATTAACTTTAGCTGACAATGCTTGGTAAGCAGAAAGACCAAAAACCTTTGGTTTACCAATCTTATTTAAATAAAATTTATATTCTTGAGAATTTGCATCAAACTGTTGTTTCGCCCAATCTTCTACAAAAGATGCGATCCGTTTTTCAATAGTTTTAACTACTTTATCTGCATCCTGTGAGCGTTTGAAGTGGTCAATTCCTGTGGCTATAAATATGATACAACCAAGGCTATTTGTTAATAACTTTTGAGTGATAAAATTTCCTTCAGATTCAGCGAAAGGTGCTAAAGCTGATGTTACCATAATAGCAGCGTCAACCTTTTGAATAATTGAAAGGGTTACTGCCGTCATATTTTCATCGTCACTCAAGCCTGGTGTATCGATAATTTCTACATTATTTCGACAACAGTTTACTGGATAATAAATGACTGCTTCTTTCACAGTCATGGCAACAGCTTCACATTCTGGTGTTAGTTTTGTCACAAAACTAGGCAGTTTATTAATCGCTATCTCACGCTGTTCATCATCTTTAAATATTATTTTGACCAATGGTTGCGATCCATAAGTCACGCGGTTGAGAGTAGCAGTTGTAGGCAAGACATCAGAGGGCAGGATTTCCTGTCCTAGTAAAGCGTTGATAAATGTACTTTTGCCTCGTTTAAATTCTCCGACAACTGCAATAGAAAATGAATTTGTTTCTAGCCGATTTATAGCATTGTCAATTAGTTGACAATTATTTTCTAAATGTAGTTTTTCAGAAAAATTTCTTAACTGTTTTAAATTCCCCACCAGTGTAAGCACAACTTGCTTATAATTGGCAGCAAATAACATAGTAATTTTTATAGTGCTATTATGTATAGCATAATTCAAAACTACTCACAACTACAAAAAAAATCCTAGTTTTTTAACTGTGTTTTATTATACGTAAGTAGAAAAATTCCATTAAAGCGATTTCTAATTCAGACGGTATATTTTGTTGCAGAGTTTCCCGCAAATATAAGTCCTTGGGTTTAAAACCCTTACTCCCTCTAATCGCTTTACTAAAGCAGATCGCGCAGCGTGTCGCACACAGGTAAGTTTTCCTTCAGTCTGTTGCCCTCTACATTAATTTTTCAGACTTAAGGAATAGAAATTTCTATTACTAATGATAGATCAAAGAACATTATCTATAAGTTACATTTTAATATTAGTGATTTTAAAGAATTATTAGTAACTTTCACTATTAACTAATTATTCAAAAAAGTCAAAGTCAATTATTTACAGAAAAACTAATTATTCAAGATTTACTTATGTATGTAGCTTTATGGCCGGGGAATGTATATCCTTTAGGTGCAACTTGGGATGGAAAAGGAACAAACTTTGCTTTATTTTCGGAAAATGCAACAGGGGTAGAGCTTTGTTTATTTGATAACGATGACGAAGAAATTCGCATACCTTTGACAGAGAAAAACAATTTTGTTTGGCATGGTTATTTACCAGGAGTTGGCCCAGGTCAAAAGTATGGGTTTAGAGTGCATGGCATGTGGGCACCGGAGGTAGGTCATAGATTTAATCCCAACAAACTATTAATTGACCCCTACGCTAAAGCAATTGATGGTGAGTTTAGTAACGATCCCTCTGTATTTGGCTACTCTCTAGACGCTGAGGAAAAAGACCTAGTTTTTTCCGAACTAGATGATGCCAAAATAATGCCCAAGTGTGTTGTGGTCGATCAATCTTTTGATTGGGAAGGCGATCAACTGCTTGCTACACCTTGGTATAAAACTGTTATTTATGAAACTCACGTCAAAGGTTTTACTAAACTACACCCAGCTATTCCAGAAGAGTTGCGCGGTACTTATGCCGGGTTGGCGCATCCGGCTGCAATTCAACACCTACTGCAATTAGGAATTACAGCAGTTGAGTTGATGCCAGTACATCACTTTCTATCTCATCCGGGACATTTAGAAGATAAAGGATTAAGCAATTACTGGGGCTACGATTCCATCAATTATTTTGCTCCCTATTCTAGTTACAGTGCTAGTGGGACTGGGGGAGAACAAGTCAATGAATTCAAGCAAATGGTCAAAGCACTACATTTTGCTGGAATTGAAGTGATCTTAGATGTAGTCTATAACCACACCGGCGAAGGAAATCATTTCGGGCCAACGCTATCTTTGCGAGGTATTGATAATTCTGTATATTACCGTTTAGTAAAGGACGATCCTCGCTACTACATGGACTTTACAGGCTGCGGTAACTCTCTGAATGTGCGTCATGCTCAAGTTCTGAAGTTAATCATGGATAGCCTGCGCTATTGGGTAACAGAAATGCATGTAGATGGTTTCCGGTTTGATTTGGCCTCGGCGCTGGCACGGGAATTATATGAGGTAGATAACCTATCAGCTTTCTTTGATATTATTCATCAAGACCCAATTTTGGCAGATGTGAAGCTGATTGCTGAACCTTGGGACTTAGGAGAAGGCGGCTATCAAGTTGGGAATTTTCCCCTGCGTTGGTCTGAATGGAATGGTAGATATCGGGATACAGTACGAGATTTTTGGCGTGGTGTAGATGATAGTTTGGGACAATTTGCTTACTGTTTTACCGGTAGCCCTGACCTATATCAAACCAACGGGCGCAACCCAAATGCAAGTATTAATTTCATAACTGCTCATGATGGTTTCACGTTAAATGATTTGGTCAGCTATAACGAAAAGCATAACGAGGCAAACGGGGAAGACAGTAGAGATGGTGAAAGCCATAATAGATCCTGGAATTGTGGTGTAGAAGGCGAAACCGACGATCCAGAAGTAATGCGTTTGCGCGAACGGCAACGACGAAACTTTTTAGCAACCCTAATGCTATCTCAAGGTGTCCCAATGCTATTAGAGGGGGATGAAATTGGCTGTAGTCAAAATGGAAATAATAATGTCTACTGCCAAGACAATGAAATTTCTTGGCGGCATTGGGATTTGCATAAAGCGAACTCGGATTTACTAGACTTTACACGCGAACTAATTAATTTTCGCCATCAGCATCCAGTATTCCGACGACGTAAGTGGTTTCAAGGTCGCCCCATTCACGGTTTAGGTATTAATGATATTGCTTGGTTTAATTCTGATGGCAGTGAAATGACTGAGCAGCAGTGGCTAGTTAGTTATGCCAAAGTAATGGAGATTTTTTTGAATGGGCAGGGAATTGCTACTCCAGGCGATCGTGGTGAGCGGATTATTGATGAAAGTTTTCTAATATTTTTTAACGCTCACTATGAGTTAATTAACTTTGCTTTGCCTAATGAATTTAAAGAGAAGGTATGGGAGATAGTAATTGACACTAATGAACCTCGCTTTTTAGACCGAGGAAAATTAGTTTCAGGTTCTCAAACTTTACCAGTTACAGATCGCTCTTTGATGGTGTTACGCCTGATCGGTTAGCAATAAAAGAAGAAAAAGATACTCAAGTTTATAGAAAAATATATTTTTCTATAAACTTGATAAAATGCTTCAACGATTTTTACTCGTAACTCTAATTAGAAAACGCAGAGCTTCATTTACAGCTTCCGAATTGGGAAACATTTTGGCAACATCAGGTTCTAAAAAAACTGTCAATTTTTCAATATTATTAAAATTATCTTCACCATTTATTATATTGGTGTCTGCCAAACCCTGATTTGATTGAGGTTGGTTCTGTATGATGCTTGTTTGGGAAGATGCAGCATTTAATTTATTAACTAGTGATTCCCAACTAGTAACTTTCAGATTAAAGTGAACCTTTGCATCCCGTAATGTTTTAAACTGTTGCTTCAGAATATCAACAGTATAAGTATACTTATTAGATACGTGTTTCTCTGCATTTAGGTCTGACTCAACCATATCAACTACTTCATTAATAAGTCGGTCATGATTTTCGGCAATTTGAGCAGCAGCCCCTAAAATCCGAGAAGTTGCTGTTATTTGTACATCTGTCTCTTGTTTAAGGCGATCGGCAATATTGCGAATTTGATCTCCCAGCCTCGCTTTACCTTGTTTTTGCGTGGTTAGTAGTGATTTTTTGCTCATGAGTATGCTTGTTTATTCAGAAAGTATGTCTTTAATTGCCAGCCAGATGCGTTTAAATTTTTGTACCAAACTCATAGGATTGTTAGTTGTTTCTTCTTCCACCGAATCAACTAAAGATTGAATCCGATCCATACGCTCTGCTACAAGGTAAAGACTGTTTACTGCTTCATCCTTACTTGCTAAAGAGTCACGCAGTAGCACAACCATCTGGGCAATTTCTCGTTTTAGTTTTTCATTCTCGGCTTTCCGGCGAGTTTCCCATCCCTTAATACTAGCTTTGGAACGACGCTCATGTTTGAGTTCTGCTTTAGCCTCATTGTATAAAGTCAAATACATTTCTCGTTCAGAGTTGGCTGCATCATATTTGGTAAGCAAGTCAGTTGCTCTCGCTTTTTCTTCGTTATAGAGACAGAGTGTTTGTTGATGACTTTGTTGTTCATCAATATAGAAGCGATAATTTTGAGTTACTTGCTCTTTTAGCTCATTAGTTTTGATTTGGTAAGTTTGAATCTTTTGCTGATGAACATGAACTAGCTGAAATATTTTCGCTTTTTCTTCGTTATAAAGGTAGAGCGTCTTTTGATGATTTTCTTGCTCATCAAGATAGAAGAGATAATTTTGAGTAAATCGCTCTTTTAGCTCATTAGCTTCGAGTTTTAGCTCATTAGCCTCAATTTGATAAGTTTGAATTTCTTGCTGAACATGAACCAGTTGTGATGCAGCTTCGTTTGCACGTTGTTCTGCTTCATCGCGTTGAGATACAGCTTCCTCATTTTCTTTCGCACGTTGTTGCCATTCATCGCGTTGGGCACGAACAGTCATCAATAGCTGTTTAAGCTCATGAAGAGAAGGTGGTTCTATATGCTGCTTTGAGTGAATATGAATAGGAGGTTTGCGCCCTAGATTTTTCATTGCGATAATTTAAGTTACTATGTGAGTATTCGTGATATTTAAATATAAAAATTTAGTTTAGCCGAGATGAACTCATTGAAGTGTGATCTCGGTTCTATTAGTAATATGATCTGACTCTGGGTTGATATAGCGGTTCTCAGTTGAGTGAGGTACAAGAACCCCACCCCCAACCCCCTCCCCGCAAGCGAGGAGGGGGCTATGGTGTACAAAAAACGCTATATATCTTTTAGTCTGCTTCAAACGCTCAAATTCCCAAACGTGCAATCTCGAAGGGCTAGAGATATTGCGCTTAATAAGCAAGCTAACCTTTGAAAGGCGAAGGAGAATAAGCTTCAAAGCCTCTTCTCTTGTAGCAATTACGAATTACGTTAATATTGATAAACATAGACGCTTCACAAACACAATAGAAAGCAATAATTTATGATTCAAGCCTTACGCAAAGTAGTTACATTCGATGAATTCGTTGCTAAATATCCTGACAATACAGGAAAACGTTATGAATTGCATGATGGAGTAATTGTAGAGATGCCGCAACCTACAGGCAACCATGAAGAGGTAGTTGGATTTTTAGCTTTTGAAGTTACTAGAGAATGTATTCGTTTAAATCTGCCCTACTTCATACCCAAAACAGTATTAGTCAAACCGCCTGAAAATGAATCTGCTTACTCACCAGATGTGCTGATATTAAATCGTCCCAATTTGATAAACGAACCTCTGTGGAAAAAAGAATCTACTGTAAGCCTTGCGGAATCAATACCTTTAGTAGTTGAGGTAGTGAGTAGCAATTGGCGTGATGATTATTTAAAAAAAGCTGCTGACTATGAGGCTGTAGGCATCCCGGAATACTGGATTGTAGACTATACTGCTTTAGGCGGTAGGCGATTTATTGGCAACCCCAAACAACCAACTGTCTCGCTCTACACTTTAATTGAGGGAGAATACCAAGTTAGCCAGTTTCAAGGTAGCGATCGCATTATCTCACCTACTTTCCCCGAATTAAACTTAACCGTCGAACAGATTTTTCAAGCTGGCGCATACCCTGTATAGCCCTGACAGTGTTAGAAAAGAGCGATTTCCGTTGCAAATGAAATTTGTTCTCGCAAACTCTTCAGTAAATCTAGAGTTTTTTCGTAAGCAACTTTTTTTCCTTGCTGTCCATAATACTCAGATGCTTTTTGTAAATCAGCGATCGCTCCTAAATGATATCCTAAGCGATACTGAGCTACTCCCCGATTAACGTAAGCCTGGGCATTACTGGGGTTAAGTCTGATGACTTGAGAAAAATCACGCACTGCACCAAAGTCATCTCCGTTTCGTCCACAAGCACAACCCCGGTTAAAGTACGCTCTATAATCATTAGCATTGAGGCGAATTGCTAGATTAAAGTCGAGCATGGCAGCTTGGATATCTTGCAAGACAAAATGCGCTAAACCTCGGTCATTATAGATATCTGCAAGCAGTAAGCTACTGATTCGGGGAATTTGAGTTAGGGCTAAATTAAAGTCAAGAATTGCCTCCGAGTCTTTCCCATCCCCAGCACGGGCTAGCGCTCGGTTGTAGTAAGCTCGAAAATCGGATGGTTTAAGTGCGATCGCTCGATTATGATCGACAATGGCAGCAGGATAATCCCCTTGTCTGTAGTGTGCTACTCCCCGGTTTAGATAAGCCTCGAAGTTATCTGGTGCAAAATTTATGGCTTGAGTACAATCTGCGATCGCTTGATGGTAATCTTGTAATTGGAGATAAGCAAGACAGCGATCGCTATAAGCTACAGCCAAATCTTTCTCAAGTTCAATAGCCTGGTTGAAATTCTTTATTGCTTCCTGATAATCACCGCGTCGCATCTTATCTACACCCAACTCTAAGAAATCACTCGCTGTAATTTGGGTAATTAAAATGGGTGAGGAATGTGCGGGTAAAGTCAAAAAAGTGAGGGGTAAAGCAATAATTATACTGAAAAATAATCGCCATAAATTACTCATAATACCAAATTAGGATAGGTAGTATTGTTTGATATTCTTGGAACAGTCTTTTTGTAAAGACTCTTAATCCCAAATTGGTATATGCATCCTAATACCTTTCGGTTAAGGGGAAAAGGGGAAGGGGAAAAGGGAAAAGAAAAACCTTTAACCTTTACCATTTAACCCAATTTCAAGTTAAAAATGCTTAACCGAACAGTATTGATAAGCATTCTGTTTTATAATTTCGGCAACTCTAAAATTAGCGGGGCTTTTGTCCCGCTAATTATTAATTTTTGAAGTTAGATTTTAATCTACTTCCATTCTTTATCTGCTTGTGAAAGTACATAAGCAGCTACATTTTCAATTTGTTCAGACTTCAAACGTTTGCCGAAGGCGGGCATAGCACCTTTACCGTTTGTAACCTGGGCAATAATCGCCTCTGCTGAGTACAAACCATACTTTTCCAAATCCGCCTTCTTCAGGCTTTTGGCAGCATTAACCAGATTTTTTCCTCCTGCGTGACAAGAGGCACAATTAGCACTAAATACTTTAGCTCCACCAGCAGCATCTGCTGCCAAAGCTGGACGACTGAAGGCAAAGGTGAAGATTGCTATGCCTAACAGCATGACTGTAATCATTTTTTTCATTTCGTGTTCTCTCTGCAATAACGGCTTATTCGGTGCAATATCCTCCATAATTGTGAGTTGACCTGTTGCCATAGTCAAATGACAAGCTGTCAAACTTTGCTTTATTAAATAAAGTTTTTGGATTTTGAATCTTGGTGATTTTAGATTTAGGTTTATTAGCCCAAAGCAATATGTAAATAGAATATGCTTCTCTCCAAAATACCCTAGCTTGCTTATTTGCAAAAATGTGCATTTATGCTGATGATTAAAATCCCAATTTATATAATTCTGAATATTTTATAAAAAAATGATTAAAATTTAAGGATGAAATATTAAAAATGAAAATCTTCCTGATTCATTCTTTATACTTCATCCTGTATTTTTTATTTTACGGAACCTAATCGAGTAAGCATATCTTCTGTGACGCGACAAATCCGCCAATCATCTAATATAGATGCTCCCATGCTACGGTAGAATGCTTGGGCTGACTCATTCCAATCTAAGACACTCCACTCTAATCGCCCACAATCCCGTTCTACAGCTATCTGAGCTACTTTAGTTAGGAGAGCCTTGCCAATACCTTGCCTGCGATATTCTGGTAAAACAAATAAATCTTCCAGATAAATTCCCGGCTTAGTCAGAAATGTTGAATAATTATGAAAAAATAGCGCAAAACCAACAGCTTGACCAGCAGATTCCGCTAATATTGCCTCTATATACTTCCGCGAACCAAATAAATGCTCCTGAAGTGCTAGAGCATTGCCAGCGATCGCGTGAGATAATTTTTCATATTCTGCAAGCCCTTCAATTAATTTAAACAGTACGCTGCAATCGTCTGCTTGGGCAAAACGCACAATCAAATTGCTACCCGAAGTCATTAGTCTATAGTCCATAGTTTATAGTCCATAGTCTATAGGTAACTGGGCAATTTATTTTGAGTATTCACTAAACAAGAGCCGAAAAAAGCTACAAAACGCCCGATTTTTGCGAATTGCAAAGCTAATTAAGTTCCAGATTGCATCTCTATCTTGAGCAATGTAATTAAATCAACCAACCTTTTAAGCGTTTGGCTATGTGAGGACGACGTAATTTCCGCATGGCTTTGCTTTGAATTTGACGCACTCGCTCGCGAGAAAGATTGAACATATTGCCAACCTCTTCTAAGGTGCATGGTTCGCTACTTGTCAAACCATAACGCAGAGAAATCACATCTTTTTCTCGTGGAGTTAACACATCACCCAAGACTTCCCAAATCTCCTGACGCATCATGTTTTCATTCATTTTTGCTTCTGGAGACAAGTTATCTTCATCTTCTAGCAAATCCATCAATTCCGTGTCTTCTTCTTTACCGACGCGGTGGTTGAGAGAAAGTGCTTGTCGCCGTAGCTGCTGTAGCTGGCGTAGTTGTTGCACGCTAATCTCTAAATATTCTGCCATTTCACCTTCGGTAGGATTACGACAGAGTTTTTGTTTGAGTTCCCGTTGGGCTTTTTTTAGCTTGTTAAGCTTTTCAACAATATGAATCGGTAGTCGAATTGTTCGCGCATCGTTAGCTATCGCTCTAGTAATCGCTTGTCTAATCCACCAATAGGCGTAAGTAGAAAACTTATATCCTTTATCGGGATCGAATTTTTCTGTAGCGCGATTTAAACCCATTGCTCCTTCCTGAATTAAATCCAGAAAAGGCACTCCCCGATTCAAGTATCGTTTAGCAATAGAAACTACCAATCTCAAGTTCGAGCGAATCATTTTGCGTTTCGCTACTCTCCCTTGATACAAGCGACTTTCTAGTTGCTTTTCCGTCATTCCTAACTCGGAAGCCACTTCTAATTTGCTGGCTTCATGTTCCAGTTTTAACCCTAAAACCGCTTGTATTTCTCTAAATTCTTCTAGAAACCTGACTCGCCGCGCTAACTCTACTTCTTCATCAGCTTTTAAAAGCGGATAACGCGCCATTTCTTTAAAAAATGCGCCGACAGCATCATCATGTTCGGTTTTGTTGTATCCCGAAGGACGAGCCGCCGCCATGTTATCGCCATCGCGTTCGTCTGATTCCAGATTTTCTACTACAATTGGAGATTCTTCTTCTGCCACTGCATTTAAACTATCGAGTGATGGTTCTTCGATATCAGCAGCATTCTCCAGTATTTCCATCTTTCCCAATTCAACAATATTCATATTTTCCTTTAGGGATTGTTGCTTTGTTTGGTACATAATTTATTTACACCTACTCGTTTGAGGCTTGGTAGTTTTCCCTAATGGACGATGCACCCGTAAAGAATAGCGAAATGTAGGCTGATGCTAATTTGTCTATAGAAATAAAAATCGGCATCTACCTAGTATCTATAGGTTACAGTTATATACAACCTATAACGAAACTTACCTTAGCACCCAGCAAAACTTTTTTCTTAGATTCCCAACAGGTATATTCTTCATTTTTTTCTGAATTATCAAATATGTCAAACCCCCTCAAACTTTCTCAACCTTAACAAATATAAAAATTCCAGCTAACCATCCAAATTTCTTAAACTTTCATATATTTTTCTAAATATTTATAATGTTTTAGGCGCTGGATACCACTGTATAAAAGGAAGACCTACTAATAGGTTACGCATTCCCGATTTGATTTCAAGTTACCTACACGATCCAAATTACAAGAGTAGGAGTTTAATTTTGGAACGATCTTACTATGTATAAAAGCATCTCATATACAGAAAGGGTTGAATATCTACCGATAGGCGGAAAAAGGCTACTCCATATTTAGTAGATAGAGTAACTGTTGCAGCAATAGCCGACATGCTTTTATTTGTATAGTGGGCACCAAATATTTATTGCATATATAGTTGATACGAATTTGTCTAGTAGATTACATAAGAGGAAAATTATCAAGTATTATGAAGAATAACAGTATTGAGAAATACCATTTAAATTGAAGAAAGCGAAAAACTAAAGTTTAGTTAGCTAGGTTGATTTTGACCAGCTATGTGAGGGAAATAAATATTGAATTAATTATAAAATTAGCAAGTATGTATATTAATGACATAAATTTATCTCCTTTAGTGGTGAGTGAGCCGAGTGAATCATATAAGTCAGGTGAAACTGTTAATCGGTGGGTTGAAGTATTGGTAGACTGTCCAGGAGCCTCAACGGAATTAGAGAAAGGGGAAAAACTGTATACGTATCGATTACCTGCCAAGTTAGAAGTAAAACCAGGGGATATTTTGAGTGTGCCATTTGGTTTACAACGACTGGGAGGGGTAGCTATTCGTATATTGGCAAAACCCCCAGCAGATTTAGCAGCAGAAAAAATCAAGGAAGTAGAAGATGTCATTCAGAGGGATTTCATCGGAGATAGTTACTTTACTCTGCTGGAACGAGTATCACAGTATTATTACACACAACTGATTCAGGTGATACGTATGGCGTTGCCGCCTGGATTATTGAGGCGATCACAGCATCGCATTCGGCTCAAGCGAGAAAACATTCCCAATGGTGCAGTAGAATTCCTTGGTTTAAAGGCAGCTCGTCAAATTCTCCAAATTCTGCAATCTCAAGTTGATGGGGACTACAGTTTCAAATTCCTCAAGCGCCAGGTTCAAGGATTTGACTATGGAAAGAAGCAATTACTCGAACGCAATTGGGCAGAAAGTTATGTGGAATTACTTAGATATTCTCAACCCCAGACAAAACCAGTAGTCACGTTAGTTGCCGATGGATCTTACATTGATTTAAATAAGCGTCAGCGGGAGATTTTAAAAGTTCTACGCGATTGTGGTGGCGAGTTGTGGCTAAATGAGTTTCTACAGATTTGTAAGACAACTACCCCTACCCTAAAAGGGTTAGAACAAAAGGGCTGTATCGTCATCGAAGAACGGGAAGTATTGCGAAGGGAACAAGGCCCAGTATTAGCCAAAGATCAACCAAAGTCATTAAATACAGCTCAAGCTAGCGCCTTAGCGACAATCCAGACACTAGATGAATTTGCTCAAGTTTTATTGCATGGGGTGACAGGTTCAGGAAAAACCGAAGTATATTTGCAAGCGATCGCACCTCTCCTCAATCAAGGTAAATCTGCCCTGGTTTTAGTCCCAGAAATTGGACTCACACCCCAGCTAACCGATCGTTTTCGCGCCCGTTTTGGTAATAAAGTCAGCGTTTATCACAGCGCCCTTTCCGATGGTGAACGTTACGACACTTGGCGGCAAATGCTCATGGGAGAACCTCAAGTTGTCATTGGTACTCGTAGCGCCGTTTTCGCCCCTTTGCCCAACTTGAGTTTAATTATTTTAGATGAAGAACACGATAGCAGTTTTAAACAAGATTCCCCTATACCCACCTACCACGCCCGCACCGTTGCCCTGTGGCGAGCCGAATTAGAGAATTGCCCCTTGGTGTTGGGTTCCGCTACGCCTTCGTTGGAAACTTGGGTAAGCGTCAGGAGGCAGGAGGCAGGGGGCAGGAGGCAGGAGGTAGAGGAAGAATTTATAACTCCTCACTCCTCACTCCCAACTCCTCACTCCTCACTCAGCACTCAGCACTCAGCACTCAGCACTCATTACTTAAGTTTGCCTGAGCGCATCAACTCCCGCCCTTTACCGCCGGTGGAAATTGTTGATATGCGGCAAGAGTTGCAACAGGGAAATCGTTCTATATTTAGTAGATCGCTGCAAGCAGCTTTACAAGAGTTGCAAGAAAGAAAACAACAGGGAATTTTATTTATCCATCGCCGGGGACACAGTACTTTTGTCTCTTGCCGCAGTTGTGGATATGTGTTGGAATGTCCGCACTGTGATGTATCGCTGGCGTATCACCATACCGAAGAAAAAGCGCCGGAATTATTGCGGTGTCATTATTGTAATTATGCGCGATCGCACCCCAAATTTTGCCCTGATTGTAGTTCCCCTTATCTGAAATTTTTCGGTAGCGGTACTCAACGGGTAACACAGGAACTAGCGCGACAGTTCCCAGAGTTGCGCTTGATTCGTTTTGATAGCGATACCACCCGTAACAAAGGCTCCCATCGTACCTTACTTACTCAATTTGCCAACGGCGAAGCAGATTTATTAGTCGGTACGCAAATGCTCACCAAAGGTTTGGATTTACCACAGGTGACACTTGTGGGTGTTGTCGCCGCCGATGGATTACTAAATTTATCAGATTATCGTGCCAGCGAACGAGCCTTTCAAACCTTGACTCAAGTCGCTGGACGTGCTGGTAGAGGTGAAGATCCAGGTAGAGTGATTGTGCAGACTTATACTACAGAGCATCAGGTAATTGCAGCAGTGCGATCGCACGATTATCAGTCTTTCTCTCAAGCGGAATTAGAACAACGCCAAGCACTCAATTATCCTCCTTATGGGCGGTTAATTTTGTTGCGCTTAAGTAGTCTCGATCCCATTCAAGTGCAAAATACGGCGCAAGTTATTGCCACAGCCTTGAGTACGGAAGAAGAATTCGAGATATTGGGCCCAGCACCAGCGAGTATTTTACGGGTAGCTAATCGTTATCGTTGGCAGATATTGATTAAATTTGCCCCGGATGCCTTACCGCGATTACCAGATTGGGAAGAAGTGCGATCGCTTTGTCCTTCGTCTGTAAGTTTAACTATTGATGTAGACCCATTAAATATTATGTGATCGTTATGCGTAGGCGTAGCCCCAATACGGTTCGGTTAAAGGGGAAAGGGAAAAGGGAAAGGTTTTGAATACATCCTTTACCCTTTACCCCTTCCCCTTTTCCCAGGCCGGAGGAAAGTGAAAAATGCTTATCCGAACCGTATTGGGCGTAGCCCGTCGTAGACATCGTAAATTACTACCCCCAACGAGCCAAAGCCTAACTTTGGCTCGTTGAGGTAGAATAACCGTGGAAATCATAGCTAATTATAAAAACATGATATTAACTGCATATTAACAGTACATTTAGAAATGAACTCTGCCCGTACCAATTAAAGATTGGTTTACGGTAATAATTTTGAAGATTTATTGCTTTTTACGTAATCATACTGTGGCAAGTTGAGGAATTAGAAAGTTCCTTTATAATTCTCTTAAAAAGAAGTTCAGTATTTATGTAATTTCAAGTATTTACTAAATAATTTTTATACATTTTGGAGAAATGCTTCCCTGAGACTTGCGGTCATTACGTTCGTTTCTAGTCAGTGAAGGATTACCAGAAATCATCATTGCAGATACCTGGCCAATGTTAATGGACTACTCACGTATCAACTACGAACACAACGGCAAGGCATACTATGATTTACAAGATCAAACCCAAAATACTGGTATTAGCAATTGTTCAAGGGATTGCTTTCCAACCAAATGACGCGCCTGTACCATCTGGGTATATTAAAGATATCGGTCAAGCCTACAATGATACTAGAGGCTTTGGTTGGGTGCGTGAAGATAGCTTAGGCAATAGTACACACACTCCCCTTGATATCCAACTCAATACACGCGATCGCAACCAAAGTGGCATCGATCGGCGACTAAATAGACTGATTCATCTGCAATATCCTCTTAGCAGTGCGGGAACAGCAGTCAGGATACCTGCTGCTTGGGAATATGCCCTATCTAATGGTTCCTACAATGTGACTGTTAGCGTCGGTGATGCTAGTAATACTGTAAATAGTAAGCACCAGATTAATATAGAGGGGACGGCTGCTATTTCTGGCTTTGTACCAACGGCAACCAAAAAGTTTGCCGCAATTACCCGGATTGTTAATGTTGCCGATGGCAAGCTCACAATTGATGCTAAAGGTGGTAAGAATACCAAACTCAATTATATTGCGATCGCACCAGGTAATCGTCCCTCGATCAGAACGACCAATCCCAATGATGGTCAGACAAATCTCTCGCCAGATATTTCGATTACAGCAGACCTAAATCTTCCCAATAGTGGGATTGCGGTCAATACTATTTCTGCCTCCACTATCAAGCTGATTGATTGCAGCACTAACACGCAAGTCAATACCACTTACAACACTTCCGGTGGTGGAGATGTGATTGTAGTGTCTCCGATCAATCGTCTCAAGAACAATACCAAATATTTGTTACAAATCACCGACGGGGTTAAAGATAGCAATGGTGCTGCATTCTTACCCTATAGCATCAGTTTCACAACAGGCACTTTTGTAAACCCAGTAAGCAATATTACTTTCGAGCAAATCTCACTAGCGAATGTACCTACCAAATCTTACACCACAGTCTTGATTGGGCCTGACAATAAACTATATGCTGCCACCCTACTAGGTGAGATTTTGCGTTTCCCGATCAATGCTGATGGTACTCTGGGTACGCCACAAACGATTTCCTCATTGCAGACTGCAAATGGTGGTAATCGAACGATCGTTGGTATGCACTTCGATCCCTCATCAACCAATGCCAGCAACCTAATTCTCTGGGTAACAAATAACTACTACTGGAATGGAACTATTGATGCACCAGAATGGAGTGGCAAGATTACTCGTTTAAGCGGCACCAATCTAGAGATAGTAAAAGACTATGTGGTTGATTTACCGCGATCGAGTCGGGATCATCTAACCAATAGCATTGAGTTCAAGCCCAACGAGCCAAATGTGCTGTATGTGTTGCAGGGTAGTAATAATAGTACGGGCGCACCAAACACTGCCTGGAGTAATCGTCCTGAGCAGTTGTTAACTGCTGCTGTATTACGAGTTGACCTGTCCAAAATCACCTCACCTCCTTTAAGCGTTAAGACAGAAGATGGAGGTACTTATAACCCCTTTAATCTGGGAGCTGCTGTAACTATCTTTGCTAGTGGTATACGTAATGGCTACGATCTAGTTTGGCATACCAATGGTCAGTTGTATGTGCCAACGAATGGTTCGGCGGCTGGTGGCAATACGCCAAAGACACCTATCCCTTTACCTCTTGCCTGCCAAAACCGGATTGATAAAACTACTAATGGGGCTTATACTACTCCATCGGTGCCTGCTCTTAGCAGTCTAGGCACGCAGCGAGACTTTCTGTTTCGCGTTGTTAAAAATGGTTATTATGGCCATCCCAATCCGAAGCGTTGTGAGTGGGTGTTGGGGGGAGGAAATCCCACAGATGGTACAGACCCAGTTCAGATCAATGAATATCCCATTGGTACTCTACCTGACCGCAATTGGAAGGGTATTGCCTTCGATTTCGGAGAGCATTTTTCACCTAATGGCGTCATTGAATATCGTAGTAATGCTTTAGGTGGTCAGCTGCAAGGCAAACTGCTGGTGACACGCTTCAGTTTAGGGAAAGACATCATTGTGCTAACACCAGGTGGCGCAAACTTGGATATTGTAAATTCCCAAACGGGTATTAGTGGCTTCACTGGTTTTAACCCAAGTCCATTGGATTTGGTTGAGAATCCCACGAATGGAAATCTCTACGTGGCGCAACTCAGTCAAGAGACGGGCATGGGCAAAATTACACTTCTGCGTCCACTTAATTAATATCAGTACCGAGCGATCGCAATCAATTCATGCTTATAGCTGAAAAGGGTTTTTACTGAAACTGCAAGCATGAATTGATTGCATTTACTCTCCCACAAGCATTTATCGAACAGAATTCAGGAATCAGAAGTCAGAATTCAGTTGGGTATTCTGTATGACTGGCGGATAGCGAGTCTTCGTACTCTTACAGAGAAGCAAGCTACGCTTTTAGCGTCTCGTAGAGAGCGTCTTGATTGTGACTCTTGTTAGCGGATAGCTAAGGTTTAGCCCATTCTGACTTCTGAATTCTTTTTCAAGTGGATTTATTTAAATCAACGGTTACGAAGCATCCAGAATTTTATAACCCGCAACTTGGGTTAATATGATGTTAATACTTAATTCCAAACAATTCGGCTACACTAATTTGCGAATGTATAAAAGCCAGCAGCGGGATTTGAACTCGCGACCTTCCGATTACAAGTCGGATGCACTACCACTGTGCTATGCTGGCAAATTTGACGGTTACTCTTAATTAGCAACCACGATTCATCATTGTACCATAATCCATTTATTTGTCTAGCTGTAAATTCTAAAAAATATCTAGTCAGTTCTAAAACTATATTTTCTTGGCACGGCTGAATAAAGGAACAGAAATATATAATTATTTTTTACAGATTACAAGCATGGCAGCATTGCTCGGACGAGATTTATTAAGTCTAGCGGACATCAGTTCTACGGAACTTCAAGAACTCCTGCAATTGGCAACTCAACTTAAATCACAGCAGTTGAAGTTGCAGTGTAATAAAGTTTTGGGGTTGTTGTTCTCCAAAGCTTCAACTCGTACACGGGTAAGTTTTACAGTAGCGATGTACCAACTTGGTGGACAGGTAATCGATCTTAACCCTAATGTCACTCAAGTTAGTCGCGGGGAACCTTTGCAGGATACGGCGCGGGTGTTAGATCGATATCTGGATATTTTGGCAATTCGCACTTTTGCCCAGCAGGATTTGGAAACTTTTGCTCGCTATGCCAAGATTCCGGTGATTAATGCACTTACCGATGCAGAACATCCTTGTCAGGTATTAGCTGATTTATTGACGATTCAAGAAAGCTTTGGCACTCTAGCTGGGTTAACTTTAACCTACGTGGGCGATGGGAATAATGTGGCTAATTCTCTGATGTTGGGCTGTGCTTTGGTAGGGATGAATGTCAGAATTGCTACTCCTAGCGGATATGAGCCAGATTCTAAGATTGTAGAGCAAGCAAGAGCGATCGCTAATCACAAAACTGAAGTCCTCCTCACTCACGATCCAGAATTAGCCGCTAAGGGAGCTGCTGTACTTTACACTGATGTTTGGGCGAGTATGGGGCAAGAGGCAGAAGCCGATAACCGGATGCCAATTTTCCAGCCTTACCAAATTTCGGAACAGCTATTGAGTCTTGCCGAGCCAGAGGCAATTGTTTTACACTGCTTACCAGCTCATCGCGGTGAAGAAATTACCGAGGCAGTTATTGAAGGTTCCCAATCACGAGTTTGGGAACAGGCAGAAAATCGTCTCCACGCTCAAAAAGCTTTACTTGCAACTCTTTTAGGGGCAGAGTAAGGGAATAGGGCACAGGGGATAGGGTATAGTTTTCTTCCTTATAACCTGTAAGCTCTAACCTGTAACCTGTAATATTCTTTATTTGTCAAAAGGCAAAAGAGAAGAAAATAATTTTGCTTTTGCCTTTCATATTTTTACTTTTCTCTTGTTATAGGGAGTTTTTTGTAGTACTAATGTTCTAGAGACATTTATAATTACTTCTCGGAAATTTATGGAACGTCTAACAGAAGCTCAACAAGAACTTTACGAATGGTTAGCAGAATACATCAGATCGCATCAGCATTCGCCTTCTATTCGGCAAATGATGCAAGCGATGAACCTGAAGTCACCAGCACCAATTCAAAGTCGTTTAGAACATTTACGCACTAAAGGATATATCGAATGGACTGAAGGACAAGCGCGAACGATTCGGATTTTGCGTCCTGTTAAACAAGGTGTACCAATTTTGGGCACGATCGCTGCTGGTGGTTTAATAGAACCGTTTACTGATGCTGTAGATCATTTAGACTTTTCTAATTTCGATTTACCTCCTCAAACCTATGCTTTACGCGTAGCTGGCGATAGCATGATTGAAGATTTAATTACTGATGGCGATGTGGTATTTCTGCGTCCAGTAGCAGAACCAAATCATTTAAAAAATGGTACTATCGTCGCCGCCAGAGTTGATGGATTTGGTACGACATTAAAACGTTTTTATCGCCAAGGCGATCGCGTTACCCTTAAACCAGCAAATCCCAAGTACAATCCCATAGAAGTCAGCGCTATGCAAGTACAGGTGCAAGGTTCACTCATTGGTGTTTGGCGTGGTTACAACTGAGTAGTAAGAAAGTGATGAGTTATGAGTGATGTTAGCGATAGCGGGGCGTTTAGCCCGTGATGAGTTTTAAATTACTTACTAACTCCTAACTCCTAACTCTCAACTCCCAACTCCTAACTCCCAACTCCCACTATGTACCTGACGCAAAATCCAGTGCAACAACTGCCCACTTTCCGGTTGAAATTACCTTATGCAAGGGAAAGTAAGGGCAGTTATTATACGCAACCATTACCAGGATGCCCAAGAATGCCTGTGTCTCTGCAATTGCGGCAATATCAGCGCCAAGCGATCGCAAGCTGGTTTACTAACAATGGTAGAGGGACGCTGAAAATGGCTACTGGTAGTGGTAAAACCATTACCGCATTAGCGATCGCTTGTGAATTATATCAACAGATTAATTTACAAGTTTTGGTGGTGGTATGTCCCTATCGTCATCTTGTTACCCAATGGGCGCGAGAGTGTGAAAAATTTAATTTGCAACCCATTTTAGCCTTTGAGAATTTACGCACTTGGCAAAGTCAACTTTCTACGCAAATTTATAATCTGCGTTCTGGTTCTCAACGGTTTGTTACTGTAATTACTACAAACTCCACTTTAATTGGAGATGGGTTTCAGTCTCAACTCAAATATTTTCCCGCCAAAACTTTAATTATTGGGGATGAGGCGCATAATTTAGGCGCACCCAAGTTAGAAGAAAGTTTGCCGCGCACTGTTGGGTTGAGACTAGCTTTATCTGCCACACCGGAAAGATATTTTGATGATTTTGGTACGCAATCTTTATTGGATTATTTTGGCCCAGTTCTCCAGCCAGAGTTTACTTTGAGGGATGCGATCGCTCAAGGCGCTTTGGTACATTATTTGTATTATCCCGTGCTGGTGGAGTTAACTGAAGCCGAAAGTATTGCCTATTTAAAGTTAACTAAAAGAATCGGGCGATCGCTCTTATATCGAGAACGAGAAAATAACGGAGATTTTGAAGACAATGAAGATTTAAAGCCCTTATTGATGCAAAGAGCAAGATTAATTGGGGCGGCGGAAAATAAATTAAATGCTTTGCGGGATTTAATGATTACTCGCCGCGAAACCAGCCACACTCTTTTTTATTGTAGTGATGGTTCCCAAGATGCGGGACAACGTTCATCCCTTCGCCAACTCAAAGCTGTTGCTAAAATTCTCGGAGTAGATTTGGGGTATAAGGTAAGCACCTATACGGCTCAAACATCTTTACAAGAAAGGGAAATATTGCGCCATCAATTTGAAAGTGGAGAATTGCAGGGTTTGGTGGCAATTCGTTGCTTAGATGAAGGTGTCGATATTCCAGCAATTCAAACTGCGGTGATTTTATCAAGTTCTGGTAATCCTCGCCAATTTATTCAACGACGGGGACGAGTTTTACGTCCTCATCCAGCTAAAGAACGTGCCACTATATTCGACATGATTGTTTTACCACCAGATTTAGATAGAGAAACTATAGAAGTTGAACGCAATCTGTTGAAAAAGGAATTACGTCGCTTTGTAGAATTTGCTGATTTAGCTGATAACGCAGGCGTTGCCAGAATGAAGTTACTTGATTTACAAAAGCGATATGGTTTATTAGATATTTGATGATGAACTATATAGTTGTATTATTTTGTAAAAATTTTCGAGTTTTGAAAAAAGAAGCATTAAGTATGAAATAATAAAATTATGAGTTAGATCATAATGGGATGTAAGTGGCTTTAAAAATTTCACTTACATCCCATTATGATCTAGATTCTAATATTAATAGTAACAGAAGACGATTCAATAATAAAGTCTTTTTTCAAAGAAAATTATAAATTTAAAAAAATAGTTTTGGCAAAATTAAAGATAACGCTAACAGTGGCTTTACGGAGGTAAATACAGCACTAGAGAAAGTTAAAATATAGAGAAACTATCTTTCCAAATCCCATATGTCACAAGAGGCGAATATCGATGACGTGCAAGAGCCAATAAACAGCGCTCCGCCGGAAGTACGACAAATTATTGAGCGAGTATGGAAGGAGGAAAAAGGTAGGTTAGATAAAAAAACTAACACCCATATAAATGAGAATATTTTGAGAATTATCAAGGAAGAGGTGCGATGAAGCTAACTTCAATTAAGCTATGCAACTTTCGCTCCTTTTATGGTAAGACACCAGAGATGCTTCTAGCTGGAGGAGATGTTCACAACACAACGATTATTTATGGGAATAATGGCTCTGGAAAAACTAGTTTACTAAATGCCTTTACTTGGGTATTATATGAGAAATTTAGTGCAGCCTTTGCATCGATAGAACAGTTAGTTAATAAAAGAGCGATCGCAGAAACTCCAAAAGGCCAAGCTGTAGAATGTTGGGTAGAGATTGGCTGGGAACATGAAGGAAAACGCTATCGAGTTAAACGCGCCTGTCGGGGTTATAAAAACGAAGGTGATTTTGATGCTGGGAAAACCCAATTATCTATATGGGTTGGCGATGACGATGGCAAATGGAAGATCCAAGAACAGCAACTAGAAGATATAATTAATCAAATTTTACCCGCCACTTTACATCAATATTTTTTCTTTGACGGCGAACGAATTGAACAAATAGTCCGTTCTGACAAAAAAGCTGAAATTGCCGAAGCGATAAAAATTTTCTTGGGTGTGGAGGTAATCAACCGTTCTATCAGACATTTGGGAGATGCTAAAAAAACTCTAGAAAATGAGTTAAAAGCCATTGGTGATTCCCAAACTAAACAGCTATTACGAAAGCAAGAAAAGATAGAGCAAGAGCGGGAACGGATTAGCAAACGGCAAACTGAAATTAAAGAAGAGTTAGAATATCAACAAACTTTTAAAAAAGAAACAAGTAACCGTTTGCGAGAACTGAGCGCTGCTAAAGAATTGCAAGAAAGATGTCAGAATTTAGAATCGCAAAAAGCGGCGAATCAAGAAGAATATAAAAAAGCGAAAGAAGCGCTGAAAAAAGTTATTTCGGCGCGAGGTTATACAGTTTTATTGTCACAAACTACAGCACAGTTTCGAGGAATCATCAATGATTTAAAACAGCGAGGCGAGTTAACATCAGGAATTTCGCGGGAATTCGTCAGTGATTTACTCAATTCTCAACGCTGTATTTGTGGTGCAGAATTACACGAGGGTAATCATTCTCATACTCATGTGAGTACTTGGTTAAATAGAGCAGGTTCCTCGGTGGTGGAAGAAACTGCAATTCGGATGATAGCTCAAGTAGATGAAATTGATAAGCAAGCTATAGGATTTTGGGAAGAAGTTGATAGAGAACAAACTAGGATTAATCAGTTAAGACAAAACATATCTCAAATTGAAGGCGATTTAGACAATATTCAAGAACGATTGCGAAAAGATGCTAATGAAGAAATTAGCAGCTTGCAAAAACGGTTAGATGAAATTGAAAGTAAAATTGATGAATTAAATCGAGAACAAGGTGCAAATCAGCAGCAAATTGCTCAATTCACAACTGAAATTGAAGGTTTAAACAAACAAATTGCCAAACAAAAGCTGAATGAAGACAATCAAACTTTAGCGCAGCGACGAATTAATGCCACTCAAGATGCAATCGAACGGTTAACAGAAGTTAAAAATCGTCAAGAACAACAATTTCGTTTGCAACTAGAAAAGCGAGTACAAGAGATATTCACAGAAATTTCTGTAACTCCATACATTCCTAAAATTAGCGAAAAATATGAACTGACATTAGTAGAAAATACCACAGGTATAGAAGCACTAGTGGCAGCATCCACCGGGCAGAATCAAATCCTCAGTTTATCATTTATTGCCAGCATTATAGATAAAGTACGGGAATGGAGTAAGAAACGAAAAATGATGATGATTCCCGATAGTAGCACTTTCCCAATTGTCATGGATTCGCCGTTTGGTAGTTTGGATGAAAGTTCGCGGCGACACGTTGCGAAGACAATTCCCCAATTAGCGAATCAGTTGATAGTTTTAGTTACTAAGACTCAGTGGCGGGGTGAAGTTGAAGCAGAAATGACAGAGAGAATTGGTAGAGAATATGTGCTGACGTATTATTCTTCTAAGCCGGATTGCGAACAAGATGATATTGAGTTGGGTGGAGAAAGATATCCTTTGGTGAAACAAAGTCCGAATGAGTTTGAGTATACTGAAATTATCGCAGTTGAACGTAATGTTTAAAGGATAAAGTTATGGTTGCGAGTCCAGACGGAAAGTATATGACTCCACAGGAATACTTAAAATGGGAAGAACACCAAGAGATTAAATACGAATATATCAATGGTGAAGTCTTCGCTATGACTGGAGGCACTATTCCCCATAATGATATAGCCTTCAACTTGGCTTCGGCATTAAAAAGCCACCTTCGAGGGGGTGCGTGTCGTGTCAATATAGCAGATGCAAAAGTAGGTGTATCAGAGAAAGGGTCTTTTCACTACCCGGATGTTGTGGTGAGTTGTCATCCAAGAGATAAACAAGCTATTAAATTTATTCAGTATCCTTGTTTAATTATTGAGGTTCTTTCCCCTAGTACAGAAGCTTACGATAGAGGTCGTAAATTTATTCAGTATCGGCGGATTCAGACTTTACAAGAATATGTCCTCGTTGATGCTGAAAAAATCAGTTTAGATTGCTTTCGTATAAATGACAAAGGGATTTGGGAATTACATCCTTATGAAGAAGGGGATGAGGTTAATTTAACTAGCGTTGATTTCCGCTTTCCGATTTCTTTGGTTTATGAGGATGTTCAGTTTCCAATATAAGTTTTGGAGAAACGAACCGCAGAGGCGCAGAGGGCACGGAGAGAATAAAAGATGTGAAATTGAGATTATCGCTAACTAATTAGAAGATATTATTATATGAGTATTAAAACTGAAGCAACTATTGAAGATTTGTACCATTTACCTGACAATTGTAAAGCAGAGATTGTCAATGGGAAATTGGTGCTGATGTCTCCAACTGGATTTTTACCAGGACGTGCAGGTGGTGAAATTTATGCAAGTCTACGGGATTATGAACGTCTGACAAAAAGTGGTTACGCTTTGCCTGATAATGTCGGTTTTATTGTCAATCTCCCTAATCGCCGTTCTTTAAGTCCTGATGCTGCGTTTTATACTGGCAAACCTACAGGCGGGAAGTTTCTTAATGGTGCGCCTATATTTGCTGCTGAGGTAAGAAGCGAAAATGATTACGGTGATAAGGCTGAGGAAGAAATGGCTAGTAAACGCCGTGATTATTTTGCGGCTGGTACATTGGTAGTTTGGGATGTGGATGTACTGAAAGAGGAAGTTATTAGAGTATATCGTGCTAGTAATCCTGGAGAACCGCAAGTTTATCGCCGTGATGAAGTGGCTGAAGCTGAACCCGCAGTGCCAGGATGGACTATGTTAGTGGATAATTTGTTTGTTTAGCGATCGCCCACATACTAGTATAAAATAATGCGTTAATAATTACTATCACTTCCAACTTTCGGTTAAAATAGCAACAATGTAGATATTAAAACAATGGCTGCAAACAGAATCAGGGTTGCTAAAGATAAGGCTGAGTTAGTGAAATCTCTAGTCGCATCAAAAGACACAACTGGGCCTTTTCAAACTTATGTAGAAGTCATGGTGTTTGCAGCAGCATTGGGCGTTAAAAATAAAAAGCGTGTTCCTTTAGACATAATTTCTAAAGATTTATCCCCACTGCGACAAGATTATTTTACTAGCAGCTTTACTCTATTAATTAATTTGTTAGCTATCACCGAAACAGAAAATATTAAGGTTATAAGTGATGATAATGTAGCTGATGAGCAACGCATTCACATTTTTGAAGAGTATGCTAATGCTGGTTTAGAGATTATACAAAATGAACTGCGTGGAGCAGTAGACTATTCAGAGCGACTTTTATTGATTCTTAGTTATGAAAGAACGAATGCAGAGCAGCAAGATGAGGAATTTGATCTAACCAAATTCCTATCTTGATTTTTAAATAATAGTTAAAAGCAATAACTTTACATCCACCCCAGTGTACTTTTTACTGTTTTGACTGCATTTGTTACTGCACTAACAGTAGCAGATATTCTATATGGCTTGTCTGGATTTTTAGGTTGGGCATCTATTCTAATTACGTTATCCTTCCAAAGTTGGTTTTCTCTTGACCAATCTAGCTGTGCGAGTTGTGAAATTTTTTCTTCATTAAAATAATTGTTTTCTGCATCATATATATAGTGCAATAAACGCCCTAAAACTTCCAGCCCTACACTTATACCTAGAATACAATCTTCTTTAAATGTGCCTACTTCATCTTGTGTTAGTTCTTCAACAGTCGTATCAGAAATATATTCAGTATTACTGCATTCGGAGAAAAATTTATTAAGACAAATAACCAAAGCATCAGATGCTTGATAAACATCATAATCTCGAAGCTGATTACTTGGATCGTTAGTAAAAACGCAACTTACAAACCTAGCTATGTAATTAATTGTGTAGATTAACTTATCTTTAGTAGCAGGACTCAATTTAATTTTCTCTGTCTTACCCTCAAACATTGGCACTCGTTTTATTAACTCTTTAGTAATGCCAACTCGACCAGAGAACTCACCAAATGATAATAATAATGATTTATCTAGTTGTTTTGTTTGAGCCATGTCTCTGAAATCTGCCTGACACTGTTGAAAGTCACCCTCTAAAACTAGAGTGATCCCAAAATCATCATCGCTGATTAAGTTGCTTTCACCACTTTCTATTAATTGGTGAATTGCATGTTTACGATGTTGTCCATCAGTTATATCTAACTTGACTCCACGAGGAATTACAACCAGACAAATGCCCCTCCCCAATTCAAGAATTGTTATGTCTTTTGGGGCTACATTAGCAGTCAGCGTTCCTACAATCCAAGGTTTTTCTTTTCGGGAACGCTCAACAATATATTTTTTAATTTCATCAGCATGACCTTTAACCACTGGGCGATTTTTACCAGAATCAGGATCATTCCCAGTGGATGGTTTAGCTTGGAGAAGACCAGAAAAGTCACTCGCAGGTACATTAATTTGCAGCATTGTCCGCTTTCCCTGCTGAAAAATCAGCCCCGGATAGCAGCGATCGCGATGATATTGTGAGAAGAATGGCTCAATAAAGGAGCTAAACTGAGCTTTTGTCTGAGGAGAAATGCTATTATTGTCGTCCTCAATCGGTTGAGCCATATAAATACCTAATATAAATTAGTAGATGTTAGCAAACATGATATGCAACCCTTATGGACTGTAGCATCGGTAAAAACCACACTGCAAAATCCCTACTTAACTTTGCTAGTTGAGAATATGTGGAAGTCCTACGGCTTTCGGTTCAACAAACTCGCCATCAAAACCTATAGTTTTATTTTCAACAGTTCTAGCATCCGCTAAAGCCTTACGAAGTTCAGCACGTTCCATCTGTTCCTGAATTCCACCCAGAATATAAACCAATAACTTCGCCGCTAAATCTCGTCCAGCAACCTGCACTCGCTTTTTATTTGGGTCATACAAAATCCCATACCAGAGAGATTGGGGATATTCCATACCACTAAAACCACCTTGCTGGTCAAACTTCCGCAGTTTCTTAAAAATATCTGCTAGGGAAAAACCTTTTTTAAAAACCAAAATTCCTAAAGCTTGCGCTAATGCAACTTGAGCAACTGGGCGAAAAAGCATATTTCCTTCACCTCCATCTTTCTCAAAGCTGAAGCGCCGTAAAGCTGGTGTATCCTCGTGTTCTAAAATTTTATAACTAGAAAGACTAGCCAAAGAATCAAATAGCTTTTTAAATTCCTCAATTCCCTGCTCAATTTCTTCATCCTCTGGACGCATGGGAATTAAACCTTTCTCCAAGGGTTTCCAGTGAGGAAACTTTTGAGCCAAATATCGCTCAGACATATCTTGGAGAGCTTGCAAAGTGGTCAAAACTGTAGAATTGGAAGCGACTGTTGCACTATTCCAATTAACACGAGGATTACGCTCTTGTCGTTGTTCTAATAGTGGATGTGTAACTGCAATTTTTCTAGCAACGATCGCAAAACCATCATCTTCATTCAACTGTGTTAGTTGCCCTTTAGTCAAGGGTGCAGCCATCAGGTTGACATGAACAAAAATCGATCTCACTCTCCGCCTCGCCTCGGTGCGAGTTTCCCCAGCCGCTACCGCACAGATGAACTCAATACCAATTTTTTCCTTGGGTAAATTTTGCAAGTAAGCAAGGTCTACTTGGTATTTTTCTATCAAATCATTGACTGTAATAAAACTGTCATCAGCACCTTTATCTTTTTTATAGCGCTGGAGTTTGCGAGTTTTAATTAACTCCATCAACCCCTGTACACCCATTAATCGGTGTTGACCATCTAGTGCATAAATAGTTACATCATCTTCAGAAATACTTAGTAGACCTACTTTAGCGTCTTTATCTAAGGGTATAAAATCAGTAGTAGACTTTGTGGCGCGTCCTTCGCTATCCCACTCAGCAGCTTTAGGATTATCCACCCACGGTTGATTAATTACTACTAGCACTGGCGGAAACTTGTGATTTTGTCGAGCCGCTAAATACTGTACTAGCGGCGCTTGACGTGACCAATCAAGGGGACGCTGCTGAATTTCATCAATACTATCCGCGTCAATCTCGACATTATCAGTCTCTGGATTATACTTTTTTTGAAACAAAGGTAAGCCAGAGGCGAAGTGAACCCGACCTGCAAACCATTCCAAGGTAACAGAACTAACATAAGCCTCCGTACCACCCATCTCGGTTTTTTGAACGAGAATCTGATCTTTTCTCCCTAAAAACTTCTCCAGGAGTAAAGCTAGTACCTGTTTTTCCTTGTTTTCTCGTTCCAGGTACTCTCTAGCGATGTCAGCCGTTGGGTCAGATGCACTATCTTTCATGTTAAATTTTAAAAACAGAATAGGATTATGTCGTTTAATTATCCAAAAATTTGGATATTAGTAGTAAAGTTTTTAAAAACTTTTCTTAAACCCACGGAGATGGGTTTTGTCTATCTAGACGTGAATTCTATTCGCCCAGATATTACGCCAGTGTTTCCAGAGAGAAGGAGAAATGACTACAGCACAACAAGCAGAAAATAAAGGTCAGCAAACACGTACTGTAGCAGAGTTAGTGGATTACATCCAAGCTCTCAACATTGAAATTCAAGAATTGTATTGTATTGGGTACTCGCAAAGCAGAAAGCGTCAAACGTGCTGCCACAATGAAAAAGCATCAAATTGATAGAGTACGCGATCGCCTGAGTCCTAATGCCAGCCTACCCAACTCCTTAATCTATACCCCTATTGAAGATTGGAGTAATAACGATGTTTGGATATACCTGAATCAGTGGGATAATCCTTGGGGACAAAGTAATAAAGAATTATTTGCTATGTATCGAGGTGCAACAGCCGATAATGAATGTCCACTAGTTGTTGATACTTCTACTCCTAGCTGTGGTGATTCCCGATTTGGCTGTTGGGTTTGCACATTAGTGAATAAGGATAAATCAATGGAGGCGATGATCCAAAATGATGAAGAAAAAGAATGGATGCAGCCATTATTAGATATTCGTAATGAACTAGATATCAAAGATGACCGAGAAAAAAGAGATTTTAGAAGAATTTGGGGAGATGTCCAACTATTTGAACGCAATAAAAACGGGGAAACTTCCATTGAACCAATCCCTGGCCCCTATACCAAATATTGGCGGGAACATTGGCTCAGACGATTATTAGAAGCGCAAACAAAAACCCGTCTTACAGCGCCAGAAAGTATGCGCGACATCACCCTAATTACTCTAGAAGAAATGAGCGAAATCCGCCGCATTTGGCTAGAAGAAAAGCACGAATTTGATGATAGCTTACCCCGGATTTATCAAGAAGTGACAGGCGAAGAATTTCAAGATCCCCGTCCTGGTGCAGACTATAGCCTACTAGGTCGTGATGAATGGATAGTATTAGAAGAAATCTGTGAAGGTGACGCGATGCACTTGGAACTCATGGCGAAATTGTTAGACACAGAACGCCAGTATCGCAAAAAAACTCGTCGTGTGGGGATATACGACACCCTAGAAAAATGTTTTAATACGAGTTCCCGTTCTCCAGAAGATGCGATTAAAAATGCTCGTTTGAAACGTGAATTAAGCGAAGCAGTTAGTCAAGGTGATGTTGCAAAAGTCAAGCAGATGACTTTGGGCGATGTTGCTGCAATCAATGAGGTAGGTGAAAGTGATGAACAGGTAACTTGGGCAAGTATGAAATTTAAAAAGGAAAACTCAGAAGAATAATAGAATACCGGGTGAATACCGGGCGAATGGAATTCGCGGCTACACAGACGAAACCCACCTTCGTGGGTTGAAGAAAAATGAGAGCAAGTTTTACGTAATAATTCAATAAGATTTCCCGGCGATTGGAAATCGCGGCTACACAGACGAAACCCACCTTCGTGGGTTAAAGAGAAATGAGATCAAGTTTTACACAATTGTATGTGCATTATGTTTGGGCGACGTGGGATAGATTGCCTATGATGCCATTGATAATATAGCCAATTACATCAGAAACCAAGCTACCCACCATAGCCAAAAATCAATCATTCCCACCTGGGAACTAACTCCCAAATAAACCAAAAATTATATACGGATTTAGTCCACGAAGGTGGACTTTGCCTGTGTAGCCGCGAATTCCATTCGCCCGGTATTTGATAAACTTTACCTGCGTAACCGCGAATCCCATTCGCCCGGTATTTGATAAACTTTACCTGCGTAACCGCGAATCCCATTCGCCCGGTATTTGATAAACTTTGCTTGCGTAACCGCGAATTCCATTCGCCCATGATCTTACATAAACCCACAATCAGATAAATGATATTTCTTGAACTCGTATTACAAAACTTTGGCCCTTACAGTGGGAAACAGGTAATCAATCTTAACCCAAAAACTGATGAGGAAAACTCGCGTCCAATTATCCTATTAGGTGGCATGAATGGCGGCGGAAAAACCACGCTGATGGATGCCATTCGTCTCGCTCTTTATGGCGCTCGTGCCCAATGTTCTACCCGTGGTAATTTAAGTTATAACGATTTCCTCAATCAATGTGTTAACAACAAAATTGATCCGGTTGCAGACACCCGGATTGAGTTGCTTTTTGAACATATTGAAAACGATAAACCAATAAAATACCGTGTTGTCCGTAGTTGGACAAAAAATCCTAAAGACGGTAAAGATACATTAGGTATTTTAGGCGACAGTGATACATGGCCTGATGCTTTAGTTAATATCTGGGATGAATATATTGAAAATCTTTTGCCATTAGGTATTTCTAACTTATTTCTCTTTGATGGTGAACAAGTTAAAGAACTCGCAGAACAAGAAACACCACCACCAGTTGTAGTAGACGCAATTCGTGGACTTTTAGGTTTAGAGTTAGCAGATCGTTTAGCAGTTGATTTAGATATTTTAGTTAACCGTAAACTTAAAGAAGTTGGTAATAGTAAGGATTTAGCAAATCTAGAGGAAATTGAAACTAGGTTAACCCAACAGCAAGAAGATTATCAAACCACAGAAGAGAAAGTAGAAATTCTCAAAAATCAGGTAGAAGAATTAGAACAAAAGCAGCAAGAAGCCTTTGATAAATTTATTTCTGAAGGTGGGAAGATTGCAGCCGAACGCAATCAACTAGAACTACAACAGCATACAAAAACTGCGGAAATCGAACAAGTACGTCAGTCGATGTGTGAATTAGCAGCTGATGTTTTACCTCTGGCATTAATTCCCAATTTGCTTACTCAGGCGCAAGCACAGGGAGAAAAGGAATTTCGCCATCAACAGGTGCAAATTTCTAAAGATTTGTTAATTGAACGAGATCAGCGTTTACTTGCTTGGCTCAATCAAGTAGAAATTTCTCCGATACAAGTTGAAAAAATCCAATCCTTTTTAATCCAAGATGTAGATAGTCTATACGCAAAGACTTTCCAGACAGAAGCACCTTGGCTATTAGCTGATGATGAAACTTTAAGTCAGCTAGATAATCTGATATATCACTTACAAAATTCTAAACTTTCTGCAAAAGAGAAATTAGCTATTCTCAAAAATAAAGAAGAAGAAATTCATACTCTAGAAAGGCAAGTGCAAACAGCAGCAGCACCAGAAGATTATACAAAGCTGCGTCAAGCACTAGAAGCGGCACAAAATCAAGTTGTTGAAGCTAAAGCAAATTACGAAACAATCCGCCGTCGTTTAGCTGAATTAGAAACTATTATTACTAAGTCAAAAAGAGAATTAAGTGATTATACTGTAGAAAATATTAAGCATAAAAATAGCGAACATATTATTACCTCAGCAGCGAAAGTTCAAAACACAATTAAGATTTTTCGTGAAAAATTAACTCTGCGAAAACTCAATAAATTAGAGGAGGAAGTTAAAAACTGCTTTCTTTATCTTCTCCATAAATCAGATTTAGTGCATCGCATCACTATTGATACTAAGACTTTTAGCGTTTTGCTTTATGATTTAAATGGTAAACCTGTTCCTAAACATCGTTTATCAGCAGGCGAAAAACAACTACTTGCGATCGCATTCCTCTGGGGTTTAGCGAAAGTCTCTGGACATCGCCTACCAGTAGCAATCGATACGCCACTAGGTAGACTAGACTCCTCTCACCGCAGTAACTTAGTTGAACGTTACTTTCCATCCGCCAGCCATCAAGTGATTTTGTTATCTACGGATACTGAGATTGGCAAGAAAGAAGTAGCAACACTGCGAGAAAATGAAGCGATCGCACGCGAATACCTTCTCAAATACGACTCCTCCACCCGCCAAACAACTATACAACAAGGCTACTTTTGGTAATTCGTAATTCGTAATTCGTAATTCGTAATTATTTACCTTTGAGTCGTTTGGTGGAGGCAACTAGAATTTTGCCAATTTCATTTGCCTCTTGGAGAAGTAGTTGAAATTTTTGTCTATCCACTAATTCGGATTCAATTAATATTTCCAACCAATATTGTGTTTCTCTTGCTTCTTTCAAAGCAATTTCTAATTTATTGATAAAATCTCTATTAGATTGGGCAGACTGTGCTTCTCGAACATTTGCACCAATCGAAGTACCGGAACGAAGTAATTGTTTAGAGAGAATTCGATAAACTCCAGGTTTTTCATCTAAAAAGCAACAAGCTTTAACAATTCTTACCGCAAAACTTCTTGTCCGGTCAGTAATGCTACTATTAGTTACCATATTTGTCTTTTAAATCTTAATATCTATGTTTCCCCCATCTAAAATAAAAATTACAGTCTCAGTTTAAATCAATTACGAATTACGAATTACGAATTACGAATTATTATGGAATCCCCAATCGAAAGAATAAAACTCTCCCAAACAGCCAAAGACCAACTTACCAAACTTAAGCGCAGCACCAAAATCGACCAATGGAATATCTTATGCCGTTGGGCATTTTGTCGTTCCCTCGCAGAATCAACCACACCCTCCCCTGTCCCAATTCCCCAAGATAGCAACGTCGAAATGACTTGGCGCGTCTTTGGCGGCGAAATGTCCGATATGCTCCTTCTCGCCCTCAAGCAACGCTGTCACAACGATGGCTATCCCACCGATAAAGAAACCCTCGCCACCCAATTCCGCTTACATTTACATCGCGGTATTGGCTACTTAGCAGGCGATCCAAATATCAAGAAAATTGAAGATTTAATTGAACTGGCTGTTAAACCTTGAAAGAATATTAGCTGCTAACTGTCTTAATTACGAATTACGAATTACGAATTACGAATTAGTATTATGCCTGAAGCGCTAGAAATTGAGCGTCATAGAGCTGCGATCGCTCGCCCCGACATCTCTCGCCCTGTACGATTGGCTATAGAAGGGTCAATCCTCAATCAAGACACCACTTTTTTTGACTACGGTTGCGGCTACGGTGGTGATGTCCAGCGAGTAAAAAACTTAGGTTACACCAGCGCAGGCTGGGATCCTTACTACTACCCTGATGTCCCACACACTCCCGCCGATGTAGTTAACCTGGGTTATGTCCTCAACGTTATTGAAGACTCAGAGGAACGCCGTCAAAGCCTGATCAAAGCTTGGGAACTCACCGGAAAAGTTTTAATTGTCGCGGCTCAAATCCTGATTAACGCTCCCAGCAAAACCCAACTTGCTTACAATGATGGCATTGTGACGCGCCGCAATACTTTTCAGAAATATTACGAACAACAAGAACTCAAAACTTATATTGATGAAGTCCTAAATGTTGATGCAGTACCGATCGCACTAGGCGTTTATTTTGTTTTTCGAGATGAAGCTGAAAAAGAAAGTTACAAAGCTATCCGCTTCTTTTCTGCGACTTCTACACCGCGAGTCCGCATTCCCGTTAAGCGGTTTGAAGACTATCAAGAACAGCTGCAACCACTCATGGCTTTCTTTACCAAGCGCGGTAGACTACCTGTGAAAGGCGAATTGGAAAATGAACAGGAATTACTGAGCGAATTTGGTAACTTCCGCCGCGCCTTTGGTGTAGTTTTGCAAGCTACTGATGAGGCTGAATGGGATGCGATCGCTTATCGTCGTTCTCTAGATATCCAAGTTTATCTTGCCCTGACTCACTTTGATAAACGTCCTGCATGGCAAAAGTTAGCGCCAGAAATGCGTCACGATATCAAAGCCTTTTTTAGTAGCTATGAGGAAGCTTGTCAAGTAGCTGACCAAAAGCTTTTCAGCTTAGGTAAATCTGGGGTGATTCAAACTGCGTGCGAAAAAAGTAAAATTGGTAAACATACACGCGGTGCGCTTTACGTCCATGTTTCGGCACTTGCAGCCCTTGACCCCGTACTACGAATTTGTGAAGGTTGCGCTAGTCGTACCATTGGGCGTGTCGATGAAGCTACATTAATCAAATATCACACCGATAAGCCGCAAATATCCTATCTGTCTTACCCCGAATTCGATACCGATCCCCATCCAGCGTTAAAAGCCAGCATCGGTATTGATTTAAAAACCCTATTCGTCACTCACCGAGATTATGAAACTAGGGCAAATCCGCCGATTTTGCACCGTAAGGAAACATTTGTTACCAGCAACTACCCACGCTACGAAGAATTTGCTAAACTCACCCAACAAGAACAGGAATTAGGATTGCTCAAGGACAAAAGCGACATCGGCACTCGTGAAGGTTGGAAAAAATGCCTTGCTGCCCACAGAGTCGAAATCAGAGGGCATCAGGTTTATTCGATTAAGGAAAATTAAGGAATAATCACAATGTTAGAGCATTGCTGATATGTATCTTAAATAAAGAAAATCTTAGCAGGTTTGTGTGCTTACACGAAATTAGACAGCAGTTATGGCAAGATAACTGCAATTCAACTAAATAACAAGGAATCTTCAAGATTGTGCAAGTAAATAAATCGCTGCTACGAATTTTTGGCAGCCAGAAGATGGGAGCTTTGTTATTTCTTGGCTTCTCATCAGGGTTGCCGTTATATTTAACCAGTCAGACATTACAAGCCTGGTTGACCAAAGAAGGGATTAGCTTGGCAGCGATCGCCGCTTTTAGTTTAGTAAAGCTGCCCTATTCTTTAAAATTTCTCTGGTCGCCTTTACTAGATAGATTTGTACCGCCTTTTTTGGGGCGACGTAGAGGTTGGCTGGTAATTACACAAGTAGCATTACTGTTAAGTATAGCTGTAATGGCTCTACAACACCCATCCCAAGGGCTACAACCTTTAATAATTGCTGCTGTAGCCGTTGCCTTTTTTAGCGCCAGCCAAGACATTTTAGTTGATGCTTACCGCACTGATGTCGTGGAAGTAGAAGAAAGAGGTGCTGGAGCATCTATTTACTTATTGGGTTATCGCATTGCCATTCTAGTAACCGGTTATGTAACCCTATTTTTGGCAGATAGGATGCCTTGGCAAGCTGTTTACTTATTGATGTCGCTGTTGATGCTCGTGGGACTGGTAAGTTCTATTTTTGCACCAGAACCAGTCCTGCGCGATCGCCCGCCTCAGACTTTATCCGCCGCCGTCAAATTACCCTTCATTGAATTTTTCCAGCGTCATGGGTGGCTACAAGGACTTTTAGTCTTGGTATTCATTGCGATCTACAAATTGGGGGATTCTTTGCTAAAGAATGTATCTACCCCATTTTTGTTAGATAAAGGTTTACATTTCACTCAAACCGACATCGCATTTCCTGGTGCGCTGGGAATTTTCGCCACCATTATTGGCACCTTGGCAGCAGGAGCAATAATGACCAAAATTGGTGTTAATCGATCGCTGTGGATATTCGCCATCTTGCAAGCTGTCGGCAACTTGGCTTTCTTTGCGTTGGCAGTAGTCGGTAAAAACTTCTATCTAATGTTAGCTGCCGTTAATATAGAACAATTCTGTGCTGGTTTAGAAACTGCTGCTTTTGTAGCATTTTTGATGAGTCTTTGTAACCAAAGCTTTTCAGCTACACAGTACGCCTTACTTTCGAGTTTGCAGGCTTTTAGTAGAGATATTCTCACGGCTCCAGCAGGTACATGGGCACAAACTACAGGCTGGTCTACATTCTTTCTAATTACAGCAATAGCTGCTTTGCCGGGATTATTATTATTGCCATTCTTTGCCCCTTGGAATCCAAAGCCAGTGGTAGTATTATCCAGACCAGGACTTGACGACGAAGAAGAGGATATATGGGGAATCAAGTAGTTATTGCTGTCGGCACATTTATTCTCTTACTGACTGGTTTATTACTTGGCTATGTTCTCTCGCAGTTAGTTCTGGGATTTCTAGCATTTAACCTCCTAACTTTTTTTGGAACACTCAGCCTAATTTTAATTTTTGGTACACTTTATTACGTTTTATTTTGGCAATTGCGAAGAGAACAATCCCGACCATCAACTCCATCAACCATAAATCAAGGGATACCAACCCAGGTAGAAGAGGGTTCATCTGATAGCTATCTCAAAAACAGGCTAATCGCTAAATTATCTGGTGACACTGCCGCAGCCGAACGGTTAATTGAACAGGCAAAGGAAACTTATCCTGGGATGCCGGAGAACTGGTATTGCGAAAGAGTACTTGATGACTTGGAGAGCGATCGCCAGCGGGAGTAGGGGTGTGGGGAGTGGGAAGCAGGGGAGCAGGGGAGCAGAGAAGAATAATTAATCCCCAATCCCCAATTCCCATGCACAGAAAATTGCTAAAATAAATCAAGAATACTTCACAAATCTTTAGCTAGGTTCTCATAAAAGTTCCTAGCTTCTTGCAATTAAAATATGGCTATTTTTCGTCAATACATCGCTCCACTGCTTGTAGTACTGGTATTTGTTTTTGCCCTAGTGGCAGTCAGCGCCCGGATCTTTTTACCGTCCGATATGGCAGCACCCGCACCAATTGAACAGGTAGAGGTAACTTCTCAACCTACTTCAATTGATTTACCCCCAGCAGCACATAACTTAGCTAGCTAAGTCAATAAATATCAGCAGTGTCTGAGCAACTATTACCTGGATATATTATTCGCCGTGGCTCCCTTTTGGAGCGATCGCTGTTGCTTAAATTCATGCAGCGAACTTACCAGGATATTTTTCCAAATGAGGATTTTTCCCACCTAGAGCAAACAGTTAAGCAATACTTTTCTAGCGATACGCCCTTATGGTGGGTAGGGGAGGAGGGGGAGCAGGGGAGCAGGGGAGCAGGGGAGCAGGGGAGCAATAAAGAATCTCTCTCCTCTGCCCCTCTGCCTCTCTGCCCCTCTGCCCCCCATCCTCCTATCGCCTGCCTCTGGGTGGGTAATGCAATAGATCAAGTACATGGGAACCGTCATGCTCACATCTTTATCCTCTACGTTGTACCAGAACATCGGCGACGGGGTATTGGTACAGCCTTGATGCAATATGTGGAAAATTGGGCTATTCAAAGAGGCGATCGCCAAATTGGCCTGCAAGTTTTTCAATCAAACAAACCTGCATTGAATCTTTATAATCAGTTAGGTTATCAAACCCAATCCCTATGGATGGTAAAATTCCTGAGTGCAGAAAAATAAACTCAAGAATAGCGATAATCTACTGTTGCATCTGAGTTATGGAGGTTCTCGTTTGGATAAAACTCAACGAGGAAGAAAGGAAAATGTATAAGAACCCAACTAATATATATAAAGCTTTAACTTATTGGCGCGGGGGATTATGTGTTAATCCCTTTTCGGGATTGAAATCAAATTATGTATGACGAAGACGATCTAAGCCTACTCGATATTGAGGAGGAGCTAGAAAGCCCCTTAGATAAAATAGAGCCGCTAACTGCCGAATCAGTTGTGGCCAAGCCCGATCCAGAAGTGATGCTAGCCTTGCTGGAAAATCCTCAGGCCCAGCAAAGAATGTTAGCGGCACGCGCTTTTTGTGATATAGAAGATGCCCGTGCTACCCCCCATCTGATTCGCCTGTTAACTGATACCTGTCCCTTAGTGCGGGTAAGTGCAGCTTATGGCATCGGACGCAATCCCAGTTTAGAAGCAGTGAGTCCGTTAATTGCTCAACTAAACAGTGATTGGAATGGCTATGTGCGTAAAGGTGTAGTTTGGGCTTTAGGAAACTGTCGCGATCGCCGTTCTTTAGCACCTTTAGCAAACGCCCTCAAAACCGACATTTCCGCAGTGCGTTTGTGGGCTGCTAGTGCCTTAGCACAGATGGCAGAAGTAGGTTATGAAGCAGTTATAGGAGCAACACCACCATTAATTGAAGCCTTAGTCCAAGATCCCGTAGCAGCGGTGCGAAGTAACAGTGCTTGGGCAATTGGTCAACTGTGCCGCGAATTGCCTTCTAATGTAGTTTATGCCACAGCGATCGATGCCCTAATTCAAGCCTTTGCCGAAGACCAAGATTTGGGAGTCCGGGAAGACGCCAAAGCCTCACTGTTAGGAGTGGGCGATCCCCGTGGCTTACAGCTAATTGAAACCTTGGAACAAGAAGGGTGGTTTTGATTGGGCAAAACAGTTCTGAGTGCTGAGTTAGGAGTTAGGAGTTAGGAGTTAAGAGTTAAGAGTTAGGAGTTAGGAGTAGCCTTTTCAAGGTGACAAATGAACATATGTTGTTTCAGCGCTACATCTTGAATTCTCCGCTCAGATTTTGGGCTTTCTGAAAGTTGAAATAACCAATCTTCGTTCCAAATTTCACCACCTTGAAAGGGCTAGAGTTAGGAGTTTTCTTTTGTCCCCTGCTCCCCTGCTCCCCTGCTCCCCTGCTCCCCTGCCTCCTGCCCTTACTGTGCTTCAGCTACAGGTTTGACCAAATTTAAGTCATAAGGGCGTTCAGTATCATCCTCACCTAAATATTCACCATTTTGAATTTCCAGAATAATTAGCGGAATATGTCCAGGATTTTCTACTTTATGTAGTGTTGCTGCGGGGACATAAGTTGATTCGTTTCGATTCAGTAATATTTCCGCATCGCCACAAGTCACCTTTGCCACACCGGAAACTACAACCCAATGTTCATTGCGATGATAATGAATTTGTGGTTTAATTCCATGCCTGGGCTTGATTTCCACACGACTAATTCTATAGGTTTCTCCCTCTTCGATTACCTCTACCTCACCCCAATATCGTGTACCTGAATGTGGAGACAATTCGTTGATACTTGACTGAGTATTATTTTCATTGGGAGTCATAATTTATTTCTCAACCAGATAAGTATTAGTATTTATCAGTAATTTACCGTAAACGAGATAAACCTGTGTAGGGAGATGCAGTCACAACGTCTTTATTGATGACAACTGCTCTAACTTTACTTTAGGCAACAGATCCTATCCGTAAATTTCTAAATGTTTGAATGCGTGAATTGGTTAACCACCCGTATACTGAATCCGATAAATCCGATTATTAGCTTCTTCTGTTAGTAGTAAACTGCCATCTGGCAACACGAGTAAACCTACAGGCCGTCCCCAAGTGCTGGGTACAGAAGGATTTAACAAAAATCCTGTGAGAAAATCTTCGTAGTAGCCAAGCGATCGCCCTTTAGCATCGAAGGGAACAAATACAATTTTATAACCAGTGCCGCGATCGCGATTCCAAGAACCACGAAAAGCGGCAAAAGCACCGTTCTGGTATTTTTTCGGAAATGTTTTACCATCATAAAACTGCAAACCCAATGCTGCGGAGTGTGCCTGGAACAGTACGTCTGGTGTTTGAGTACGGGCTACTAAATCAGGACGTTTACTTTTATCATCCGTCTTTTGGCGTGGATCGAGGTTGTTTGGTGTTAGATAAGCATAGGGCCAGCCGTAAAATGCCCCCTGTTTAACGCGTGTTAGATAGTCTGGAACCAAATCATCGCCAATTCCATCCCGTTCGTTGACAGTGGTATAAAGTTCCTTAGTTATAGGATGAAAGTCTAAACCAACAGGGTTACGCAAGCCGGAAGCGAAAGTTTGCTGCTGGGAACCATCTAAATTCATCACCTGTATCGAAGCCCGTGGTAGGGGTTCCTCATCTACATTGGTTCCCGATCCAACTGAAATATATAATTTATTGCGATCGGGCGAGACAACGACATTACGCGTCCAATGGTTGTTATAACCTTGAGCTGGCAAATCGGCAATTTTTTCTCCCTTACCTGTAATCTTGTTTTGATCTTGAGTATAGGGAAAACGCACCACAGCATCTGTATTTCCCAGAAAAAAGGAATTACCTGCAAAAGCCATTCCAAAGGGTCTATTGAGTCCGTTGTCACTACTAGCAAATGTTTCTCGAACGTCAGCTACACCATCAGCATTGCTGTCACGCAACAGACGAATGCGATTTTGCCCGGTTTCAGTCACTAATACATCACCACTGGGAGTTAAAGCTAGCCAGCGTGGGGCATCTAAACCTTCGGCAAAGACGTTTACTGTAAAGCCTGGTGGTACGCGCAGCACCGGATTTTGGGGAATGGGCACAACTTCAGGCCGCTTGGAGGCGCTGTCTGTTGCGAAGGGTGCTGGTAAATTCTTCAGATTGATGCGGATGGGTGTAGGTGAAAGTGCTTCAGTACGGACAATATTTTTTGCCTGTGTAGGATTCTGTGTCAGCTGGGTAGAAGGTACAGATTTTTGAGGTGTAGGATTATCTGAGTTAGCGCGAGTCTGGTTACAGGCTGCTGCCAAAGTCATTAAAAAAACTGGCAGCAAAAAACGCGCAGGAACTTTCATGGTGGTAGACACTATACACAATGTTCCTACTCTAGACTTTAGGCTTAATAATTGTCGCCAGTCAAAAGTTTGATTTTTCTTAGTTAGTCAACCTATTAATAATTCCAAAATAAAGCACTAGTAACTAGATTCTATTCCCAATGCCCAATGCCCAATGCCCAATGACCAATATTTACACATACAAGCATTTGTTAGTGAACAAAAAATTTTCAAATTCTGCTGCTGGTAAGGGACGACTAAATAAAAAACCTTGCATAGAGTTACATTTGTGTTGGCGTAAAAAACCTAGTTCTGCTTCTGTCTCTACACCTTCAGCTACTACATCTAGATTAAGATTATGAGCCATCTGAATTAATGCCTTAGCGATGGCTGACTTTTGCGAATCGTTAGCAACATTATGGATAAAATAACGGTCTATTTTTAATGTATTAATTGGTAAGTTTTTCAGATAAATCAAAGAAGAGTAACCCGTACCAAAATCATCGATCGCAATTTTTACACCCAAAGATTGCAATTTGCTCATAGTAGCGATCGCACTATTTACATCTTGCATAATCATACTTTCAGTGAGTTCTATTTCTAGGTCATGTGGTTCTAGATTATTCACAGATATAAAATTAACTACATTATGAATGAAATCTGGCTGATTAAATTCAATTACTGACAAATTTACAGCAACCATCAGTGAATTAATTCCAGCATTACGCCAGCTTTTAATTTGTTTACATACCCTTTTTAATACCCATTTTCCAATCGGAATAATTAAACCTGTAGACTCTGCTAACGGAATAAATTCTGTTGGATAAATCATTCCTAATTCTGGACTTTGCCAGCGCAATAAACTTTCAGCACCTACTATTTTTCCAGAGGCAATATCGACTATTGGTTGATAATAAATTTCAAATTCTTGAAAATTATGTTGTTTTATAGCTCGGTGTAAGCTAATTTCTAACAACTGCATTTTTGGAGACAAGTTATTAATGACACTCTGAGGAGATAAATACTTTTTTAAAGTAGCGTATTTTTCCAACCTGTTCATGATGGCGCTTAATAACTCAGCTCGAGTGAATGGCTTAGTTATATAGTCATCTGCACCCATATCCATACCTTGACGGAAGTCAGATTTGGCAGATTTGGCAGTGAGAAATATGAAGGGAATTGTTGCTGTTGATGGATCTTGACGTAATGCTGTTAGCACGCCATAACCGTCAATTTCTGGCATCATCATATCACAAAGAATTAAATCAGGAGCTTCGGAGATAGCCAAATGTACCCCGATTCTGCCATTAGCCGCAGCAATAGTTTCAAAGTCCTCAGCTTCTAACAAATCTAAAATGTTTTCACGTACTGCTTCTTCATCTTCTATTATTAAGATTTTGGGCATAAATTACCTCATACGTATATTTTTTTATTTAATGGCAACATCCAGAAATATTTATTACAAATGTCATTGTATTTATAATAAACATTTTACCTTTTTAGATATTTACACACTTTTTAAAAATGCCATTTCTAATACACTAACTAGTATATTAACACCATTTATAGTGTGATAAAATGATTAAAGAAGATACATTATACATGCTTGGAAAATCCCAATTCTGCAAATTTTTAACTTCAAATGCAGTTTGTCTATCCCTCATAAGAAGATTAAACTTAAAAATGCCATCAGAGGAGAAATATTTAATCGCATTTGAAAACAAGTTAGTCAAAATGTGTGCCAGCAGTTTTTCATCAATGCAGCAGGTTACAAATTTATATTGACTGGTGAAAAAAATCAAGCGCCGATAGCCCAGATTCATCTGTATTTGTTCTGGCGATTGTTGGCTATGTTCAACTAAATTGAAGGATGTTGCTCTACACTCTAATTTTCCTACTTCTAATTGGCCGATAATCAACACATCATTCAACATTTCAGTCATGATTATGTGATATTTGGGCGTATTGGTCTGCATTATCCTATTAGACTTATGGTACAAGTCCAAATCTTCCTCATAAACTTCAATGAAGTGAGTGTATTTGCCTGTCGTAGCTTTACGTACTATAGCGCGTGCTAGTAACCATTGGGACTTGAGTAATTGTCTCTCAATGAAAATCTGATGTTCTACCTCAAAGGAAACAATACTAGCATTACCTCTAGTTGTCTCTGTTTTTTGTGCCAGTGCTTGACAGATACAGATACTTTCAGGAGTAATATTACCGACAATATTACTTTGCTTACTTACAACTAGAAGTAGTTCCAACTGCTGCTGGCACAACCGTGATAGCACTGAGGCTACTTCCGAAAATTCTGACATGTTCAATGTCATGACTAAGGTATGCATAACTTCAAAAGTATTGGCTGTTTTAAAGCTAGTTTCAGAAGCTACAAACAGTACCATATCATGCTTGGTGAAGTACCCTACTACCTGCGAAGATGAAAAGACAAGATACTTTTACGCCGTGCTACATCAGTGCGTAAGCGTAGCCCGTTGTAGAAATAGCATCTACTCTAATAGTGATGTTTTTAACACAACCATCAGGAGCAAACAGTCAATTCTTAACTCTAAGCTTTGTAGCCTGATGAGCTGAGGTAAAGCTTGCATAGATTTTCACGATAGCTATCATCAAATAATAGTTATCTAAAGCTGCTTATCTAAGTATTTTCCAATATTTTGACGCTAAACAAGTAGTAATATTTGGGATACAAACACTACAAAAAGTGTGTTAAGAATTACAAACTAGCTTATATCCAGCTAGTTGGGTATTGAGCACTGGGCAAAACAGTTCCGAGTGCTGTTAGCGGAAGCGGGGCGTTTAGCCCGTGTTGAGTTAGGAGTTTTCTTTTGTCCCCTTGTCCCCCCTGCTCCCCGCCTCTGACTCTTCACAAAGGACGCAACTGCACCCGCCGTTCGCCATAACGTAATAGCCTTTCTATAGTTACGAGTCGATTTTCCCAAACTTTGACTTGATAGGAATTCGACTTAATTTCTTGGCTCATCAATACCCGGAATTGAGACTGGAACCGAGTTAGAGAGGCTCTCGCAACGACTAACTTATTAGCAGAAGGTGAAGCGGCAAGCTGATTTAAAGCACTGCGTAAAACTTCTGCCTGGTTGTTAAAATCTGAAAGTTTCTGAGATGACCTTTGTCGTTGGTCATTTTGGAAAACAAATTTCCATTCCCGTTGTAGCGCGGTGTAACGGATGGCGGCAGTTTGAAAAGGCTGGCGGTGAGGAATCGGTTCACTTGTTGTGGATTGAATCCTACCTTGGGTGCTACTAAAGATTTTTTGGAGATCGTTGCTAAAATTTTCTGCGGCAAATAGTGCATAACCACTAACTGGCAAGTCCCTTACCAACTGGAGTTGATCGAATGCCCCAATTGTTGGCAAAGAAAGTAAGCGAATTCCCGGCACCAACAAGGTAGCTCCTAATTGTTTAGAGGCAATCCAAGGTTGGGCCAGTCGTTGAAACCGAGAAGTATCGAGAGCATAAGTCATGGGAACAATTAAATCTACATCTCCCCGTCTTGCCCAAGTTTCCCAATTTTGTTGAATTTTCTGAATCCGTTCTTGTTCTGGCAAAGGAAATACTGCAACCGACAAAATCAAATTTGGTTGCTTTTGTCGCAACTGCTGTGATACTTGAGCGACAAAGCTATCAACTTGCTCGGTGCGAAATTTTGTCCATTTTTGCCACAAGTCTGCTTGGCTAGGAGAAATATTCACTGGATCTACACCAGTAAGTTGCTGAAATTGCGCTCTTGCAGCTTTCCCATAGCCATAAGTTCGACCTGCTGATGGATCTTGGAAAGGGTAGCGAATGTAGTCTAGCTGTAGACCATCCACCTTATATTTAGTGACAATTTCCTCATACAGCTTGAGCAAGTATTGCCGCACTTCGGGGTTGGCTGGATCGAAGAATGGCTTGCTTTGACCAACGGGAATCATGTTGCCCAGGTTATCGTAGTTTGCCCAATCGGGATGAGCCGCCAGTACTGGCCCTGGATAATTAGGATTAAGGTTGAGAATTTCATTATGGCGTTGATTGCCAGCAGCAAAAGTCCAAACCCAAGCGTGTAATTCCATATCTCGCTCATGGGCTAATTTCACCGCTTCTTCCAGTGGGTTCCACCCACGAATTAATGGGTTTTGCTCTTTTGCGACTTGGCTAGGATAAATTGGATAGCCAGCGTTAACAGTTTCAAAAAAGACAGTATTAATCCCGGCTTGGGCGAGGCGATCGAAAATCTGTGCCAGTCCCGCCTTACTACCAGCGCGAACAATCGTTCCCCTATCTAGCCAAACTGCGCGAATTTCTGGTTGAGCTAGTTTCCGATCGACAGGAAATTGCTGCCACAAAGTCGTTTTAGCCACCAGCCATTGCTGACGAGCCAAAGCATAGTTTTTTTGAGCAATCAATTGGGGTAAATTTTTGGCAATTAGCCTTGCTTGTGCTAATGCTTGGTCTTTACTTATGGCTAGCGCCCCCAGTTTGGTTGAGGCCAATTGTGTTGGCTGTTCTTTGACAGACTGGGGAGTATTCAAATGCCTAGAAAACTGTTTCCCCTCACCCTCAGATATTGTTTCGCCAACATTAGCTGCATCAGCTAACACCGCTAAATGAGCGCTTTCCACTCGACCAATCAGATTTTCTAACTCTTGCTGGAGAGCGATCGCTTGGTTGTTATCAATCGGCTCATTGGAGTTGGGTGCAACATCCAAACGTACTGCTTGTTCTAATTGGTCAATAGCCTCCTGAGAACTTGGGGGTTTGACCATAGGCAGCGATCTAGGTATGGGAGCAGTAGCAGTTTTAGGAGGAGATGAGAGAGATGAAGCGCCCCCCTGCCCCTCCGCCCCTCTGCTCCCCTGCACTGAGGGCGCAGCCGCCACAGTCGTAGAGCAGCTTTGGGAACCTCCTGGTATTTTTTTGGTGCGATTTGATGGCGCTAGTGCGGTCAAATAGTGATTGATAGTAGTTTTTAACCAGGCATTATCCAACTCGGCTGCGGAGGCTGTATCTGTTCCCCAACGCCAGCCCAAAAAGGTAGAACGCTCAGTTGTCACGACTGCGGCCGGATTATCTTTAGAATTCCAAACAGCAGGAGATTCAGCGCCCATATCATTAGGAATCACAACGCCGCCGCGCACTTTACCAAAGAGTCCAGTTTGGTTTGTCCATTCTGGGATCTTGGTTTTTGCAGCTTGAATCTGTTCTGTGTCACTAAGGCTGAATCCCCAATAACCTCCCAAGAGCGATCGCAATAATTGCCGTACTCCTGGGGATGACAGACTACCGACAGGCCCACTAGCAATCAAACGCCCTCCCTTACTCATCCAGTCTTCTAGCGCGATCGCTTGAGTTGGTGTTAATGTCTCAACATTTGGCAAAAATAATACCCGGCGATCGCCCCAATCTGCCCCACTCTTGACATCATTTAGGGAAATTACACAATATTTCACCCCTATTGTCTGTAAGCGATCGCTTATCCCTCTCCATTGATTTGCATTTTCTTGCCCATACACTACGCTCAATATGGGTTCTTCAGTCGCCGCCGTTACTGGCAAAATACTCAAAAAACTTAAAACTACAATTTCACAACTTAAAATAAATAATTTTCTAGCTTTTTTAATTTTTAAACTTATATCTTTTTGGCTTTCCTGATACTTCACCAGTGACTCCTCACTTGATTATTAATTAATTTAGTTATTAGTCAGAATTCATTAGTACACAATATAGGACTCTAGCTTTATTCTAGTAAGTTTACTGATATTCTCACTTGAATTAAGTAAACCTAATCTTTGGCTTTCCAAAAATCAAGTAGATTTCTATAAGCTTTTCGTAGAAGTACTTAGTGAATGACTTTCATCAATCTAGCCTATCAAAAGCAGTAAAAAATGCCAAGATGGATACTCAAATTGCCCAGGCGATTCTATAGAAATTGTTAGCTATTACATTGTGAATTTCATTCCATTGGTGACTAGCTTTTTAGAAAATTTTGTGTTTACCAATTTCCATAGGCTTTTGGGCAATTGCAGAGAGTTTTCACTTAAACCTAAAATAAAAAATGCCACTCTTATTCTAATTATCTGTTTTTCGGGGTTTTTGTAAGTTAAAAAAGTAATACTAGTGCATCTTAAAGCCCTCACCCTAAATCCCTCTCCCAAGCTTGGAAGAGGGACTTTGAAATTGGCTCGGCTTCCTTTCTCCCAAAATTGTGAGAAGGGGTTGGCGGATGAAGGCAAATTTTGTATTTGTGCAATAAGTTTAATTAGTATTCTTGACGAGCGCCAGAATTAAACTAACAAACAATAATTTCTCATTAGTTTGTCTAGAAACTTCTAGATAGGGAGAAGATAATAATTTAAACAGTGGCAATTACAACCACCAAAATGTAAAAGTCAATCCAGTTCAGATAAACCGAAACTCCTGATGTAGAGACGCAATTTATCGAGTCTAGAAAGACCAATTATCTACATCAATAACCCTTAAATCAATCGTATTGATGTAAAAGTAAGTAAAATTTTTATTTATATTTAATTAAAGTTTATCAATTTTGATTTAACATCCAAATGTTTGAATACAAAAAAATTAGTTTGAGTTGGAAGGCTTGAAGTTATACCAATTCAAAAAATGTTTACGACAGATAAATCCACCCCTAAATCCTTTTCTTGACAAGAATACGGGTTGGGGGTGATATTTTGATATATACTTCATCTACCGGGGAACCGCTATAGACTAAAGAGCTAACAAAAACAGCTTAAATAATACAGGTGTTGATTAAATCTTCAACTCCTCCTACTGGTAAAATTTTTGTCTCCAATTTACAGGCTAATTCTTCAATACTCATATCATCTAAAAATACTAATTCACCATGTTTGAGCATTACATTTGGTAGTAAAATTCCGTCTCCCAAATCTTGCCCTTGTAAGTTCAACAGCAAATCATGACCTGTTAGTAATCCCGTGACAGTGATACTTTGTCCCCAATAATCACTACATAAAGCACGCATATTTACTTTTAATCCTTCAACAGAATTTAACCGTTTCAAGATAGGTTTAAAGGCGTTTTCTACTGCGTTGCCGACTACCCAAGTTAATTTTCTCTGAGGATAAACTTTTGGCGGTAGTAATTCTGTTGCCGCGGCTGCAAATTGCTTGATAAACAACTGAATTGAACCAACACCATTATCAATTTGGGGATACTCTTCATATTCAGATTCGCTCGGTAATTCCTCACCTGCAATCAAAAACCACTCATCAGCTAACCAAGCGACGTTAGAGGAAAACTTTTGGCGAAATTGTTGCGAGAGTATTCGCACTTGAGAAATCACTTCTTTCGCTTTTTCTCTGGTTACGGGTATGAGTTCGTCTTCTGGAGGCCGAAATCTTGTCAATCCGACTGGCACAACTGCCACTGATGCCACCGTAGGCACTTCACCAGTATGAAAGGATGCTAAGTCTTTTAAGGTTTGCTCCAGGTGTTCGCCATCATTTATACCAGGACAAACAACTACTTGAGCATGAATTTGTAGCCGTCTTTCTTGAAACCACTTGAGTTGCTGCAAGATTTGTCCCGCACGGGGATTTTTCAGTAGTCTAATTCTAACTTCCGGCTCCGTGGCATGAACAGAAACATACAACGGAGACAAGCGCATTTGTTCAATTCGCTGCCATTCTCTTTCTGGCAAATTGGTCAGGGTAAGATAAGAGCCGTACAAAAAGCTTAGGCGGTAATCGTCGTCTTTAAAGTACAAACTGGTGCGCTTACCTGGTGGCTGTTGGTCGATAAAGCAAAAAGGACAGCGGTTATTGCACTGAATTAAGCCATCAAATAGGGCAGTTTCAAATTCTAGCCCCAAGTCTTGATCGTAATCTTTTTCGATTTCTAGGCTATGAGTTTTACCAGTAGCGTCTAAAACTTCTAATTCCAAGACTTCATCAGCACACAAAAACTGATAATCAATTAAGTCACGGGGACGTGTACCATTGATTGCAACGATCGCATCCCCAGCTTCAAAACCAATCTCTGCGGCTATTGAGTCTGGAAGAACCTTGGTAATTCGGGCAGGATGAATGGTAGTCATGGTGCATTGGGCATTGGGCATTGGGCATTATAGCGTTTCTCCGTTGAGTCTAATACAGACCTAACCCCAACCTTCTTTCCTACTAGCGCTAGGGAGTAAAATTCAAAGCCTCTCTCCTACAAGGCTACGGTGTACACACATCTTTGTATAAAACCAAAATCGTTGAAGATCCCCC